>CAIPTO010000070.1 GCA_903867985.1 uncultured Elusimicrobia bacterium
AGTAAAAATAGATAGAGTAAATAGTACCCGAGCGTCGCTTCGCTCCGACCCGGCTACTTTCACCGGAACGCTGGCACACATTCCAGCGGAATCGTGGCAACTTTCAGCGGATTACGCAGAAAGCCGCTCCTTAAGCTTATTCCAATACTTCCGGGCACGCTTATAGTCCGGCTGCTGGATCAGCACCTGTATGATATCAACCACTGAGAAGTACCAGATTTCCGTCTTCTCGTCGTAATGGCGGCGTATTTTATGCCCCTCAAAAATGGCCAGATAATTGCGCATACTGCCTCCCTAGAATCAACATCTCGAAATATTAACCGCATAACCTAAAAATAGTATAGCACACCACCCCGACAGCGTCGTGTCGTGTTGGTTTATAAAGTTTCGGGTTGTAAAACAGTCAACAGAGGTAATTAAGTATTATGTCACCGGATAGGTTTAGCGCGCGGGTTTTTAGGGCCAGTTACATTGCCGTCCGCCCGACATTTAAGCGTTTAAGCAACGTCCCCTAATCCCGCGCCCTAGCCACCGTCCCCCAATTGTTGAAATCTCTTGCTGTATATTAAAAAGTTATTTATTGCTTTCTCTGGGATCGATATTTTGGTGGCGCGAGCCTCTCCGCTTGGTTGCATGCCCTGGTTAAAATCTGCCACATATTTCTTATTTGCCGCGTTTATTTCCAGAATCAAAAACGTGTTATGTCTTACAGAATACTTCATTTTTTCCCCATAACTTAATTCATCCTTTTTTTTAAATGCCCCGTTTCTAGCATTAAGTAATCTGTTCCAGAATTTGGTTACTATATGCCCGTGCGCGGAATCCTTCTCTGTGCTATGTGAAAAGACAATATACCAAAGTTTTCCATATTGCTTTATAGCCTCGTTAACGCTCAGTTTGTCATTGCCAAGAATAGTTGCAGATTTATCAGAATGACACTTTAAATCCCCAAGGAAAGCATTATGGAAATTAAGGTCGAAATCCAATCCCGAAGCACTTTTATTCGAAACAAACACGCATATTTTACGTGTATAACTATTATCGCTGCTGTATTTCTCGAACAAATATTCTAAATAGAACGCTGGCCATTCCGGTTGGGCAGCGTTCCTGTAATCATCGGCAAACATTTTTGAATAGCAACTCTTCCCAAGCCATTCCCTGGGAACACTTGTGGCGAATTTGTCCAGGAAGTCTATTTCTACCGGCAAATCTGGTGACTGTCCCTTAACAAAACCATCCAAGAAAGTTGTAAAACAATCTTCCCGACATGTGGTGATTTTGTTGCCGTTATTATCAGTTTTGGAAAATATACCGAACTCTATTGCTTTTTGAATATCTAGTGTATAGACATGAGCAGATGAATTATTAAGTTGATTATTTTTGTATTTAGCCTTATCAAAAACAACAAGAACTATGTTTTTCTTGTACCTATAAATTCCAAGCAGTAGAGTGTTGTCATTCTGCAACACTTTTCGCCATTCTTTTGGTATTTGAATCCTCTTCTTATATATTGGATGTGGATGTCCAAGATAACTAACAGATTTTACGCAGATATTTATGTAATGCCCATTGTAGGCAACTTTAAATGGGTTCCTATTACCCCCAACCTCACTGAACCACTTTGCAAGAAGTGTTCTAACTTCCGACAACGACACTGGCTTGTCATAATCAAGAAGAACCTGGCTGTCCTTTGTAATCTGTTCAACTTTTTTCACTTAAGCCTCCCAACTGATTCTTATAAAGCATGTGGCTTAACCACTCATGGTTTATAATTTAAGTAATTTATCGTATTCTGGGTAATGAATATTTAGCAATCTAGCAGCAAAGAATCTGATAACATCAACATTAATGCAGTTCCCCATTTGGCGATACACATCTTTATCGGTTACAGGAAATTGAAATAAATCCCTAATCCCCTGAAGTCTTGAAACCTCCCTTGGGGTAAGCCGGCGCCTCTCCGCCCCCACGATAGAGGTTTGTGTTATTGCCACTAGACTTGGGAAGTAAGTTGGTTTTTTTACCCTAATTCCCGATGGGCGCATTTGAATAATAAGTTTCCAAAGGTCCCGCTCAGAACCCTGTGCTTGCCATTCAAACTTTCTTCTACTTGGGGCCAAATCTTCAAGATTGTTATTTTCTTTTAGCCATTTATCAATGAAGTCTTTATTAGCACCATAAAAAGTCCTATTTTTTTTTAGAAAATTCTGTTTCCACTCCGGTAACTTCAAATAACCATATTTCCCTTTAAATTCATCTGCCCATATCGGGAATCCAGGCAGTTTTCCTTTAATTCCCTTTATAAAATCATTCCAGATATTAATAATCGCAGTTTCCTTTTTTGATAGTTTATAGGGAGACAAGTCCACTTTTTCATGTTTTTTATGCAGAATATCAGTTATGTTACATTTAACATCACAAAGCACATCAGTTGAGAAATAAATCCCGTCGTTATACGGTAATTCTTTCCTCTGCGCTAATATCACAACACGTTCCCGGAATTGAGGTACGCCAATTAAATGCGGACTAAATATAACCGGGGGATCCTGAAAAATATAGCCCAGTTCCTCAAGCGTCTTAGCAATAGTCTTCCAGGTATTCCCCCCGTCATGTGATACAAGATTTCGCACATTCTCAAGAATAAGATAATTAGGTTTATGTTTTTTTATAATTCTCGCAACATGAAAAAACAATGTGCCGCGTGTATCTTCGAAGCCGCGCCGTGCCCCAGCTTTAGAAAAGGCCTGGCAAGGGAACCCGGCACAAAGAATATCATGCGCTGGCACATCCGCTTCGTTCACTTTGGTTATGTCAGGGGCGGGCATCATTTTAAAATTATCGTTATATACCTTGCGACATGACTCATCAATATCGCAGGCAAAAACGCATTTGCAGCCTAGTTTTTCCAGAGCGAGATGAAATCCGCCTATTCCGCAGAAAAGATCAATAAATTTAAGTTTTTTCATCAGATTTTCGCCAACCTCAATTTTACAAAAATTTGAAGCACCAAATAATAGGCCCTGCGTAAACATATGTCCCCCAAGCAACACTGATTTACACAGTTATATTCTAGTATGCCACCCCGACACCGTAGTGTCGGGGTAAATTCTCATTTTAGGGGAACCAAAAGGTGCACCTTTTACCTCCAAAATAAATTTCCCATGTCTGTCTCGAAGAGTCTCCTGGAGAATTACTATCTGCTCTATCCAGGCTTGCGCCTGTGTTTGCTCTACAGGGAATTCGCTATTTGCCGTTAATGTCCCTATTATTTCTTCTTTTCTTGTGCCACAAAAATCACCAATACTCGCTGAGTAATATTCCCGTCTCATAAGGGGAGCCTTTGTCCCGTTATCTTCCCAAAGCTGTCGGCGAAACTTTCTTGTACGAAGCAAACCAGTCTGAAGGATGCCCGGGAGAAGCCTAGGTATAGGACCACGCGGGGGTCGGGCCACATCTTTCTGGGGTCGTTCTGCAGGTCGCATAGTATTACCACTTTTGATTCCAGGCCTTTGTAGCGGTGAACGGATACGCACGGGGCGCAGCCGCCCAGGGCGGCGCCGGCTATGGCGGAGTTTTTATCGCTATGGGCGGAAAGCAGGGTTATATCTTTAGGGCTGTAGCCGTAGTCACGGCCGGTTAGTTCCGCGATTTTGGCGTTAACCTTTGCCAGGTGGTCTTCCGGGGTGGTGTAGGTGACGATATCCACCGGGAACTCGTACTTGCAGGAGAAATCCTCGTAGATTGGCCTTTTGCCGGGAAAGCGGGCTATTTCAGTAAGCGTGTGGGCCACGTTTTGGGCGTTGCGCCTGTTTACGTTAAGGGTAACCATCCTGTCCTGGAAATTATAGTTTTTTAAGAATTCCGGGGCTTTGATGTCGGGGCTGTTAAGAGACGCCATTGAAAAGTCGGCGAACAGCCAGACCTTGCCGGCCGCGAGGCCGCCCTTTACTGAGGCGTCAAGCAGTTCAAGCCAGGGAGTTGAGAGGAGGTCCTGAAATTCGTCAACGAGCAGCAGGTCGTATACCGGCTTCTTGCTCTTCAACTTCTCTATGGCCAGGCGCGCTAAATCGCCGCGTATAATCTCGCTGGTTACATTCTGCGGCCATGGCACGCCGCTCTTGCGCCGCATATAGGCCTCAAGGCAGAACACGTCAACGCCGGGGCAGCTTTTAAGATCCTTTTCGAGCCGGCTGGCCAGCAGTTTGTTGTAGCAGATGACCAGCGCCTTTTTGCCCGGGGAAAGTTCTCTGGCGCGGCTGCGCAGCATATAGGTTTTGCCGGAGCCCACGGGCCCCTTCACCAGCAGGCGATGCACTCCGCGCAGCGTGTTATAAGACAGGCGTAAGCTTTCAACTACGTCAGATTTAGGCCCCGCCAGGTAGCGCTCACAGACCGCGTTTTCCGACTCAAGCAGTTCGCCGCGCAGATAGCTGACGATCTCGGCGGCCTGGCGCTCGGAAATTGAGATGAACGCGCCAAAATTATATCTCGCGTACAGTTCCCTCTTCTGAAGGAAGGCTTTTTCGGCTATCTGGGCCGGCACGTCGGCGTAGGGGCAGTCGCTGCTTATATACTGGTTCTTTTGGAACGGCAGAGCGGAAAGTTCCGCCTCCGACACGCGCTGGAAGTAAACTATGCTGCCTGAGAAGATGTTGGGCGATTTGCGCTGCAGAAGCGCGCGCACTCCGCGCTCGGTTTCAAGCAGGCGGAAAAATACTTCATCCATGGGCACGACATTGCCGTCGTGGTAGCGGAAGCTGGGGCGGCGGCGCGTCTTCGTGTCCAGATAGGCGGATTTAAGCTCTATGACTATCGTGCCCAGGCCGGGCACTATGGCCAGAAAATCCACCTCGCCTTGCTTCCCGGCGAGGAGTTTATGGGAATAGATGATGGTCCAGCCCTTGGTGGCCGGGCTTTTTTCCAGCAGGTCAAAAAAATCTTTTTCGCTTTGGTTTACAAAGTCGGCAGCGGTGCCGTATATCATCTCAGCCATTGGTGTCCCCGTACCCCGCGCGGCGCCGGTAAGGCGTCTTAATAACAGAATACAAAGTTTGCGTTGATATATAAATATTAAATCGATCCGTCGCCAGTTGCGCCCGTGCCGGCCCCTTGAAAGCCAGTCGACTATGGCAAAAAACGGAACACTTTGACTTCGGGGAGGTGCTTGCGGAACAGCTCGGTAGTTATGCCGCAATCGTCAAAAAGTATCTCTATGCCATTATCCTCTGCCGCAAATAGTTTATGGATATAGAGTTTATGCCCCACGCTCATGCCTGGCGGGAATCTTTTTGAGTCAAGATTCTTTAGCTCCGGGCTTAAAACGAGCATATCATACACTACGCCGTATCCTTCCAGCTCTTTCGCCGTCTCCCGGTCGTTTTGCGGCGAGGAAGTCCGCGAGGAGACGATAAAGACTTTATGCCCGGCGGTGCGCAGGCTGCGCGTCAGCCACTTAAAGAATTCCGGCGCTTTATCGATTGTGCCATCTATGTCTATTTGAATATTCATAATAATTTAGGCGTCGTGTCGCAAAATAAGCCTTTTACCTTCATTTAGTTAATTGTGCCAGACATTGCCGCAGGCGCTCCTGAACAAATTGCGCTTTACCTTTTTCTTCGGCGTCTTTTGTAACTGTAATAATATTATTCAGTAGTTTTCCGGCGCCGGAAAGGTGCGCCGCCACAATCTTTAGACCCAGCTTATACTCCTGAACCATTTTCAAATGTTCTTTGCTTTCATCTGTCATATAATCCCCTCCAGAAACGCTTTAGATAGTATCCTGTCAAATCATAACCCCACCCACCCGTGATCTCCGGTGTCCCTGGAATCATCGGTATAGAAGCGCAGGCTATGGGGATTAAATCTGGCTGTAAACCCGTCGCGGTCGGGGGCGTGCCTATCCCATACGATATCAAGGTGCACTTCGTTCTTTTGAGAAGTTTCTATGCCGTAAAATTCCGGGCGGACGATATTGATAATAAGGCCGACGGCATCCTCGGAGACGCCCCTTACGCGGAAATCCCTTAACTTCGGATGGGTTTTGAACGAGGCGTCCTCCTTATCTTTCCCAAGGTCATACGAACAGACCACGGCGCTGTCGGTTGCCTTCGCCAAGGCCGTAAGCGTGTCAAAGGCCCATCCCTTAGGCCCGGTCGGATCTCCGCATTCCGCGAGGTAATTAAATGAATCGATGAACGCTATATCCAGCTTTTTATTTTCTTTTTTCAGCTTTGAGGCCAGCGCCAGAGCCGAGTCATACACGGCTTGCGGCGCAAACGATGTTTTAGTAGAAATCCATAAATTGGCGCCTGAGATTTCTTCTCCGGCTTTTTTTACGGCGCCACGCTTGGCCTTTGGGATATAGCCTTTCGCATACTCGTCATATTCCACGCCAGCCCGGACCGCGGTAAGCATCGCGCAAAACTTGGCCGGCGGCATGTCCGGCAGAAAAACGGCCATATTGAACTTACCGGAGGTTATAAGGCAGTCTATGGCGCTTATCAGGAAGGCCGTCTTGCCGGCGCCGGGCCGGGACGCCACAAGCGACACTTCATTGCGTCTGAAGCCAAGCCTGCCCGAATGGCTTGATTCTAAGTCAAGCGGGATATCCGGCGGGGCGGCCCGCCGGCCATGGCAAGCCCGGACATGTTTAATGTACGATTGATAAACCGATCCGGCTTGTTCAAGCCGGCTGTCCGGCGGAGAAGCCGGGCCTTTCCAGGCGGCGCCCGCGCGGTTTGAATCAGCCGTGCGTTTAGTTTTACCGGATGCTTTCATTACAACAGTATACAAGCCCCCAGCGACAGCGTGGTGTCGGTGGGTTTATAAAAACTCTATAATTGATACAACAGTTTTCGTTGCAACTGCAATTAAAGGATCAATCCTGGCTGCTTGATGGGCATGGCCGCAAAGGCGGCACTGGCATTGCCTTGTGAGTGCCGGGGTTTTTTTATAGAGTATGACTATGCAATCTGTGATAAAAGTTACGGATCTCCACAAGAATTACGGCGAACTACACGCTGTGGACGGCATTGATTTTGAAATAAACAGGGGAGAATGCTTCGGCCTGCTGGGCCCGAACGGCGCCGGCAAAACGACCACCGTAAAAATGCTCACCTGCGCCCTGCCCCTAAGCGGCGGAGATATAACTGTGGAGGGCATGAGCGTTACAAAAAACCCGCGCGGCATAAAATACATCTTGGGTGTCTGCCCCCAGGAGATAAACCTGGACCCTGATTTCTCGGTTTTAAAGAACCTTATAGTCTATTCCCGTTATTTTGACATACCCTACGCCGAAGCTAAAAAGCGCGCCGAAGAACTGATAAACCGCTTTCATCTGCACGATAAACTGGACCGTCCGATAGAGGACCTCTCCGGCGGCCTGAAGAAGCGGCTGCTTATGGCGCGTGCATTGATAAACAAACCGAAGGTTCTCATCCTTGACGAGCCCACCACAGGGCTTGACCCGCAGTCCCGCCGTCAGATCTGGGAAGAAGTGCGCGGGATGAAGAATAATGGTTTAACAACACTCCTGACCACGCATTATATAGAGGAAGCCGAACTGCTGTGCGACCGGCTTGTAATAATAGACGCCGGCAAAATTGTGGAGCATGGCACGCCGAAACATCTTATAGAGAAGCATCTTGGCGGAAAGGGCAATTTGGAAGATGTGTTTCTGAAACTTACCGGGAAGCATTTACGCGATGAATAACGCCTGTATATTAAAAAACATCTCCTACCGCGTCTGGCACATGTGGCGGCGCAATATTGATATATCACTGGTCACCTGGAAGACCAATGTAATCCCGCCGCTCATTGAGCCGGTGCTCTATATACTGGCCTTCGGTATCGGCCTTGGCGCCTATGTGCAGAAGATAAGCTTTGACGGCCAATATTACAGCTATCTTGCTTTCCTCGCCCCCGGCATGATAGCCGTGGGGGTAATGTTCCATGCCACTTTTGACACCATGTACGGCGCCTTCGTGCGCCTGCGCTATCAGAAAACCTTTGACGCCGTAATCACCACGCCGCTCTCGGCCGAAGATATTTTGGTTGGAGAGATTCTTTCGGGCGCCACCAAGGGGTTGTTCGCGGGTGCGGCCATATTGTTGATAATTTCGTTGTTCGGCCTGGCTTCCTATCCTTCAAGCCTGGTTGTTTTGCCGCTATCGGCGCTCGCGGGACTTATGTTCGCGTCTTTCGGACTGCTGTTTGCGGCCATGGCTCCCTATATAGACAATCTGAACCTGCCTATTTTTCTTTTCATCAACCCGATGTTCCTTTTCAGCGGCACTTTCTTCCCACTTGACGGTATGCCGGCCTGGGTGAGGCTGGCGGCGAACCTTCTGCCGCTTACCCACCTGGTTAACATTACCCGCGCGGCCACCTTTAACCGCCTGACCCCGGCCTTGCTCTGGGATCTCCTCTATATATTGATTTTAACCGCCGCCATCGCCTACGTTTCCATCCGCAAAATGAAATCTCGGCTGATAAAATAAGGCGAAACCGAGTCATTTAAATATTTTCACAGGTTGAACTACATGAAAGTTTTTATCTTCCTTCAAGTATTCTTTGGCTGAGAATTTTGATTCCTTGGGGGCTACAAGATAAACACTCAATTCCTCCCCAGTCGATCTCGCGAGTTTAGTGAGTAAATCATCATGATCGGGGGTCCATCGGCCATATTGACTCACAAAATGATCCACAAAACATAGGCTCAATTTTATGTGTTTTTCTTTGTTCCCGGGATATCCGTTGGTTTTTTTTATAAGTTCCTTATATACCAAGGCTTGGCCCAACGCCGGCCCTATATTAAATATCGGATGGTTCCACTCTTTACATTCTATCAGTTCATAATATTCCCCACGGTCCACAACAAAATCAGCAAAAACATTTGCTTTTGCACCCAATTGCTTTAATCCTTTCACCTCTATTTTGAACTCATGTTTAATCTTATCCTCGGATACTTTTTCCACATCTTTAAAATGCAGATTAAGTACTTTATGCT
Organism: uncultured Elusimicrobia bacterium; assembly: GCA_903867985.1. Classification (GTDB taxonomy): domain Bacteria; phylum Elusimicrobiota; class Elusimicrobia; order Elusimicrobiales; family UBA9959; genus YA12-FULL-51-18. Next base: position 9,005 of record CAIPTO010000070.1, read on the forward strand.
GTATCGCTTCTTCCCAACCTTTGCCACGACCTTGTGATATATTTTTGGTTTCATGCTGCGGATTTATTTGCTTTTCTTCTTTAGCCATATATCCTCCCCATGTCAGTGCGACCTTGTTACAGTATACAAAACTCATCAGCATCCCTTTTACACCGGCGCGAAACCGAGACGCTGATTGCCTGTTCCTACTTCGGCCGTTGTCGCGGGGGCGGATTTTATCTGCTTTTTTAGCAAGTCTACGCTTTTAAGCAGGTCATTATCCGTCACTTCCCGCCCGTCTCTGAAAGCCACGCGCTTGGTTTTGCCACCATAAGTTTTATTTCTAAGGCATAAAATCTTTAAGGACCTGCATTATATCCCACGAAGCCGAATTCGCATGAGTTACATCGTATTCATTATCGCCCATATGTACCGGAAAAATACAGGCCATGTCTTTTGCCGGAATCCCATGTGAGATGCAATATTCTTCAACACTGAGCGAAGCCCCGAGCATTCCTCTTACATCTTTAATGTTTTCAGCCAGAAAGCATATAACGTCATCCGGAATATTAAATTCCCGGGCGGAACTGTGATTTTTCAATATTTCTATTCGCATTTCAATATCCGATGGTTCTATATGCACAACTATTCCTGAAAGGAATTGCGAAACAAGGCGTTGTCTGTTTAGAGGCAATTCTTTGGGTGCTTTGTTTGATGTGATTATTACGGTTTTATTTGATTCGGCCAATACATTAAGGGTTAGAGAAAATTCTTCCTCGCTTCTTGGGTTTCCAATAAGGTATTGAATGTCGTCCAGCAGCAAACAATCAAGATCGCGGCATGCTTTTTTGAATATCCCACCGGTCTTTCCCCACATTGCCGCAACAAACTCATTGATGAATTCTTCACAATGCAGATATCTGAACTTGCCTTTATAATTGTTTTGCAGAAGATGATTAACAATCGCATGCAGTAGATGGGTTTTTCCAAATCCATTTTGACCATATAAAAATACTAGGGCAGGCTTATTAGACAAACTGTTCTGCGCGACTTTTCTCACCACGTCGCATGCCAATTTATTACATTTGCGAGTCACAAAAGAATCGAATGTATGCTTTGGATTTATCGATTTGCATATATGTCTGGTCATAATAACACATCCTCCTTACACCGGCATGAAACCGAGGCATTGAGCGGCTGTGCCCACCTCGGCGGTTGTTCTTGGGGCGGATTTTATCTGCTTTTTTAGCAAGTCTACGCTTTTAAGCAGGTCATTATCCGTCACTTCCCGCCCGTCTCTGAGCGCCAGAGAAATTGCGGAGGCAAAGATCTCCTGCACATAGGCCATGGAAAAACCAGACGATTGCCTGGCAACCTCCTCCAATACAAGATCGTTAACATAGCCCCTGGCTTTTTTCTTTAGCAGGCGCAGACGGCAGTCTAAATCCGGCAGTGGAAAATTCCACACACGATCAAACCGACTGGGACGCAGCAGTAAGGCCGGGTCTATTTTTTCAGGGTGGTTTGTGGTGGCAAGCGCAAGCACGCCCTTCATGGTGCTTAAACCGTCCATAAGATTTAAAACCATCGAGATATAGGCCGGGTCGGAGAGCTTTTCAAGTTCCTCAATAAGAATAATTGCCGGCGCATGCCTCGCGGCTGCCGTAAAGGCCCATTGTATACAACTTGTTGTCCGCTCCTGACTGGGGGAAGAGGTAACCAGAAATGACGGCAGGTGCATTGTGGCCATAATTGTTTTTGCCGTAAGCGTTTTGCCGCAGCCGGCCGGACCGGAGAAAATAAAGCCACGTTTATATGGAAGATTGAATTGTTTATACATCTCCTTGGCTTTAAAGAAGGTTTCAACACCGGCTTTTAAATCATCCGCCATGGCCGGGGGCAATATTACATTATCCCATGTAGTACTAGACAATGTGATATCTGTGCCGGTTGATGTCTGAACAACAGTTTGTTTACGCTGTTTCCCTTTTTGAAGGTCCAGTTTAATAAGAGAGGTGTAGAAATTGCTCAAGACGGAAAAATTCTTTACTGCAATAAGAAAATAGGCGTATTGGCCGCGATCCTCATAATAAAGCGAGCGTACCGCTATAGACTCGTTTTCCCACATAAGGCGGTAGATTCCGAGCCAGCGTTGTTTTTTTATTGTGTAGGCAGGAGTGTCTTTATCTTCTGAGCAAATCGATTCGTGTAACACATCCCGCGCAATTTCCGAATGCTTGATAGATCCCGGAGCGGTTTCCAGCAAGTCCGGTATGTTAAATAGAAAGGAACTCTCGTTTTTAAATATCTGCCAACCGTCACTTGGCGGAAACTCCTTTCTGAATAGTTTTACTTGATTGTCGAAATAAGCGCTGTTGCTCATAATGCCCCCTTTTGATAGTTGTACGTCCTTTACACTTTTGGGAGCTTCTGCCGACAACAAACACCTTATTTCCTATAACCGATTCGCCTCTTGCTGACCATTCTCTAAATTAATTTAGAGTCAGGCTTGTGAAGATGACGGGTCACAGAATATCCATAAATAGTGTAGAAGACCGCAGCGACAGCGTGGTGTCGGTGGGTTTTAAATTCTATAATCAATAAAGCAGCTGAACATCAACAGGGGACCCCATGGCTAAAAAGAAAATAACAATCACCGTTAATCCCAAAAAGCGCGTGCGCAGATTTAACGATTTCAAATATCGGACCATGCGCATAATAGTCGAATTGCACAACAGGGGCTTTGTGCGAGCCAAAGACCTAGTGAGTAAGTTTGCGGTAGGCATCCGCACCATCGAGCGCGATTTGAGCGTATTAAAAGAAGACCATTTTATAGTTGAAGACGAATTTGAGAAGGGAAAGTGGCTTTTTGATACTACAGAACAGTGCTGGGATAAGATGGAAGTAACGGATCACGACGCCGCCACCCTGGCCTTTCTGTATAAATTTTCAAAAGTGTTCGGCGGGCAGATAAGCAAATCGGTCCTGAAGTCCATAGACAAGATGTTTTCCATGGACGAGACGGAATATCCCTTCTTTATGATCACCCCCCGCGTGAAGCGGCCAGATACGGAGTTCCCGTTTTATAAAGACCTGTATAATTCCATACAGCGCAGAAATAAAATAAACCTTACATATAACAGCGCCGGCGCCGAGAAGACCGTGAAGGCCTGGCCGTTCTCGCTTATCATGTGCGACGGCATGTGGTATCTGGGCTATCTGCTGGAGCCGAAAGGCAGGGGCAGGCAGGAGCTGCGCACGCTGCGCTATTCGCATATTCTCAGAGTTGCCCCCCTGGCTGAGGAGACCTTTGAAAAGCCGGCCTGGGTTAAGGAAGCCCTGAAGACCGCGCGCAATATCTGGTTCAACCGCGACCGCAGCACGCGGGTGGTGATGGAAGTCTCTAACCGCATAAAGGATTATTTTGAACTTAGCGAATATTTCCCCGCGCAGAAGATAACAGCGCAAGGGAAGGATTCGTTTACCGTCGAGGCCAGGATCTGCGCCTACAACGAGGCCGTGCCCAATATCCTGCGGTTCCTGCCGGATATTAAAGTGCTTGAGCCCAAAGATCTTAAAGACGAAGTGAGCCTGCGCATAAACGATTACATACGCGGTAAAAAATAGCCCGCCTCACCAAGCAGACCCGCCCCGGCCGCCCATGCGGTCAGGGCGGCGTGTTTTCCCCCCAGATTATTTTTGCTCCGCCCTGAACCCTCTTTCCTACGCCCTTTCTCACTAGAGGGCGACACCACGCTGTCGGCGCGGGGGTTTACACTATTTATATGAAAAAAATAAACTCCAACAGAGATTATCTGCAAAAGCTGTTTGAAATTTTGGAAGCCCCTGAGCTGCATCGAGTTATATGCGGACAAGCGGCGCCGGCCCCGGCGCCAGCCCAGCCGGCGAACGGCAAAGATGAAAAGCCCGCTGATGACAAAGCGGTTTGCGCCGCGGCGGCGGCGCGGTTGCGCTGGCTTCTTGACACCGGGTGCGCCGCCGTTAAAAAAGGCGTCAAGATACCCCTTCTGGAAATATGCGGGGAACATAAATTCGATGAAAATGAAAAGATAATCTTCGCGCTGAACGTGGCCGGGGAGCTTTCCGGCCAAAACCTTAAAAACCTCCCCCGCGGCAATGATAGCGTGAAAAAATATCTCCCTTATCTGCTCGACCTGTCCAAAATGGAGGTACTGCCGTATTTCCTTTCAAGCGGCAGGCTTAAAGGATCCGGCATCTTTCGGGATGATCGTTACAACACTGATATGTTAGACATGCCAAAGCTTAAAGAATCTGTTATTGAACTCCTGCTTAAGGGAACCAAATCCGTAAAGAAAAAAACGCGCGCGGTGAGTCCGCCCCGCCCCAGGCAGATCGTTGAGACGCTCAGCCTTCATGTTATAGCCCAGGCGCGCGCCAAGCGGCAGTTGTCCGTGGTGGCGTTCCAGCATATTGAGCGGTTTGCCAAACCGCCCAGCCCCGCCTTTGCCGCGCCCCGCCTTAATACGCTGCTGCTGGGCCCTACGGGCTGCGGCAAAACCTACATGGCCAAGCGCCTGGCCGAGACGCTGAACGTGCCGATAGCGTTTTGCGACGCCACGCAGTACACCAAGACAGGTTATGTGGGCGCCTGCGTGGAGGATATGTTGGTGCAGCTTCAAAAGGCGGCCGGCGATAATTTTAAAGCCGCGGAATACGGAATAGTTTTTATAGATGAAATTGACAAGATAGCCGCGCGAAATGTCGGGCTCTCGCATTACACCACCCGCGACGTGAGCGGCCTTGGCGTGCAGCAGGATCTTCTAAAGATGCTTGAGGGCGACACGCTTAACTATCAACAAAGCCATTCGATGAGCGACAAGCTGTACGCGTTTAACGTGAAAAACGTGCTGTTTATCGCCGCCGGCGCCTTTCAGGGGCTGGGAGATGTGGTAAACGAGCGGCTTAAAACTAAAAATCAGATAGGCTTTAAAGATCCCGTCACTTCGGCAAAGGCTGAAAGCGACCAGTCCGACTTGCTCAGGCAGGTGCGCCCGCAGGACATAATTAAATACGGCTTTATGCCGGAGATAATCGGGCGGTTTCCGAATATAATAACTCTGGATAAGCTTACCCGTGAGGATTTTGTGGGCATCCTGGGCAACCAGCGCACCAGCCTGGTTGAGCATTATAAGGCTTTCTTCGCCCAGAACGGCATTGAGCTTGAAATCCCCCCGGCCTTCTTTGAGGAGATGGCCGACAAGGCCGCCACCCGGGACCTGGGCGCGCGCGGGCTGAATTCCGCCGTGGAGAATTTCTTTTCGGAGCTCATATATGAACTGCTGGACCGCAAAAATGCGACCGCCCCGCAAAAGGTGAACATAATGGATTATCTGGGCGGCGGCCGGCTTAAAGAGCTATTCGCTTAGACGCGACACGGGAATACAAAAGCGCATATAGAATAGAGATAGCGGACATTGGCCCTGCAAAAGCGCCGTGCGATAAGCGCCGGCCTTTTAAAAGAGATCTTTCGCCCAGCGCCAGATGTCTTTTAAGGCCGAGCCCCGGCCGGAATAGCTGTGCAGATCAGTCTGCCAGTTCTTTAAACAAGGATAACAGGCTAAAGCCGCCGCGCCGAGATAAGTCTGCGTTGCGTACTCTTCAGGGCATTCGAGTATGTCCGGCGCCGGCGAGCCCAGGCGCACCTGTTCAAGCTCAAGCAGCTGTTTGGCCGCTTCAGGCATTCCCTTCAGCAGTGAAGCGCCGCCTACCAGTATAGCTCCGCCTGACAGGCTGGTGTAGGCGCATTTTTGCATAGTCCCGAATATCATTTCGTAGATTTCCTCCACGCGGGGCTGAATGTAATGCAGGAGTTCGCGCTGCCTGATCTCTTTTTTTGTCTGCGTGCTGAGGCCAGTGACAGTTATAAGCTGGTCGGCGTCGGTCATATCGGTAAGCGCCGCGCCGTATTTCTCTTTTATCATCCGGGCCTCGGCCATAGAGATCCCCAGGCCGCAGACCAGGTCGCGTGTTATATTGTCGCCGCCTACCGGCAGTTCTTTTGAAAAATGCATGCAGCCGTCGGCGTAAACAGCCATGGAGGTGGTCTGCCCGCCGGCGTCAAGAAGCAGGCAGCTCAGATCTTTATCCCTTTCGGTGACCACCAGTTCCCCCACTGCCAGCAGCGTATAAACAGGGCCGTCGGCTACCCGCAGGCCGGCTTCGCTTACGGCTTTAAGAAGGTTGGTGAGCGCCGGAGTGGAGGCCAGCACGATATGCACGCCCACTTCCAGCAGGGCGCCGTGCATGCCGATAGGGTTTGAAATGCCGGACAGCCTGTCCAGAGAAAATTTTTGCGGGATCACATGCAGGATCTCCAGACCCTGCGCTATATGGAAAGCTTTGGCGTTTTCGATAACACTGGCCACATCCTCTCCGGTAATTTCTTGATCGGTGCGGGGGACGCTATATTTGCCTTTGGCGTCAAAGGCCTGCATATGGGCGCCGCGCACGCCCATATAAACCTCGGTGACAGTCGTTTTCGCCTTGCGCTCGGCGGCTTCCACCACAGACCGGACGCAGCGGGCCGTCTCTTCAATATTCAGCACCATGCCGCCCTTGAGGCCTTTGCAGGCGGCCACGGCGCCGCCCAGAACGCGGATCTTGCCGATTTCTTCGTCGTGTTCGGCGATTATGCAGGTTATCCGGCCCGACCCCATGTCCAGCCCGGTTGTTATTTCTGATTTCCCCATGGGTATATCATACAAGCTCACCGCGACAAGGGCTTGTCGCGCCGGGGTTTATGATTTATGAAGGCGAAAGCGCGCGCGGCAAAACAAAAAATCCATATAGAATAAGGATTTAGCGTTTTTTCGAGGCAGTTTTAGCGCCCGGCTTCGTATATATATAGTGGGGGTTGCTATGTTGCCGCGGGAATTTGCATGGAGGTATTATGAAAGTAAAATTTAAGAGCAAAGAAATATTCGGCATCGCGAAATGGAAAATCCGCCACGGGATTGATATGATAAAAACAACGCTTCACCGCCTGACGCTTACGGCCTTCGGATTTGTGAGTAATTTTTCCACACATGCATCCGCGCTCAATAACCGGGCAGGCGCATCGATATCTCCGGATGGCCGCTATATGATCAGTTGGTCCTGGAAGGGGCTTATTTATCTGATCGATCTGGGGGTTTTGGGGCCTCCAATAGTAATTAGTTTTGTGCTCGACCGAGGCCTTCCCCAAAAATTTTGGGGAGCTCACTTTAGCGGAGATATGCGGCAGATTGTTGTCACCCACGACTCCGGAGCCGTCACCATATTATCCTCGGTTCCCGGCGAAGGCTTCCACCGGCGCAAGTTCCCCATTACTCAGGATTGGCTGAGTGACGTACCACATGTCCCTGCGCGCAATATTGTGGAATTTATTTACTTCACATCCAGCGCGTACTGGAAGCACATGGATAATTCAAAATATAAAGATCGCGGGACATTTCCGGTTCCCCCACCGACAGATCTCGACTGTGACTGGAGACGCTGGATTTCCCGTGGCGAAAGATTTCTGGACATACCGCGCGACACGTGTAAGCTGGATGGCTAATGGCAAAAATATGGAAAAAATAAACACGCTAAGCCAGGCAGTTAAGCGGGCTATGCTAATTGAAGAAACATCATGTCTGAAAGCGCGGCCGGACTTCGGACATTTACCGAAAAGCGATATGGCGGAACTTTCCCGGATGATAGAATTACGAAAGGAATCTCTCCGTAAATATAAGCTTTGATCAATGAATAACCTTAGTAAACGAAGGAGATTTATGTCTGGAAAAAGATTATCCGCAGTATCCCCGGATGGGGTTTACGGCTTAAAGTGGAACAGTGATGGCTGCATACAGATTATCCTTATGGAAACAGGGGAGGACTGGACTTGGCTCGTTGAGAATTATCCGCATCAGATTGAAAAAGCAGTGTTTTCGCATGATATGCGACGGATACTCTGCCTTAACAAGGATGGTAGTGTTGGCGCATGGATTATACCACGAAAATCATATCCGGCATGTCCAGCCATAAATATTGTTGATTACCTGAATTGGCAAAGGGAATATATAATGCGCCGCACCTATAATTTCTACACGCATCGTTAGGATACATGTCATGGGCTCCGCAAATTATAGTTATGTGCAACGTAATTGGCCACAGTGAAGATTCTGCCTGTAGCGATTTTTTTAAAATGTCATGGTGGCGGCAAGTAGAAATGTCATGGTTTGAGGTAAACTAACCCTTCAGGCAACTAGCCAGGAGGGATTAAATGGAGCAACTAACCATGAGCAACCAGGATATAGACAAACT
>CAIPTO010000071.1 GCA_903867985.1 uncultured Elusimicrobia bacterium
CACAGCTGTAAAATTTACTGGATAGACGGTGTTTTCCTGGACATTTTTGTCTTTGCAGGACAGTCGGCGCACGGGTGGGTTTAATAAGTGAGGAATCGGGACCGCCGAAAACTGGGGAGTCTTAGACCGCCGCCTTCAATTTTGAGCAGATCGGGATAACGGGGCTACTGGCGCGTGTAATGCGCCGTATATGTGTCCACTTCCGGGTTTTACTCACCCCGGAACTACCCAGGGAGTTTAATGAGGGCCAAAAGGTGTCATGCGTCTTTTGAGCAAAATAATTGCCGCCATAGGCCGAGGAGATATAAAAATCTGTTCTCAAGTTGGCGACAGTACGCTGTCGGGTTCGTGATGTAGACTATTCTAGCAGTGACTATGCCGTACAGGGAGGAAATATGCCTAAACACCTATTGAATAGCTATGGGGTTTTACTGACTGAAATTAAAGCGCGGGTTCGCTCCGCTCAATACTCCGCACTAAAGGCTGTAAATAAGGAACTTATTGGCCTGTATTGGGACATCGGGCGAATTATCGAAGAGCGGCAGAAGGGCGGCACCTGGGGGAAATCCGTGGTGGAGCAACTGGCTGGCGATTTACAAAAAGAGTTCCCTGGTATGCATGGTTTTTCCCCCAGAAACATATGGAGAATGCGTGATTTCTACCTTACTTACTGCGGAAACACAAAAGTGACACCATTGGTGTCAGAAATAGGTTGGTCGCATAATCTGCTCATTTTGACGGGGTGCAAGGAAGACCTTGAGCGGGAATTCTATATTCGCATGGTCAGGAAATACGGGTGGACTAAAAATATTCTTGCGGTAAACATTAAGGCGCAAACTTATAATAAATACCTGCTGAACCAGACAAACTTCGAGAAAACCGTGCCTGAACAAGTCCGAAACCAGGCCAAGCTGGCCGTAAAAGACGAATACACTTTTGACTTTCTTGGTCTCGGCGAGGAGCATAGCGAAAGAGAGCTTGAAAGTGCGCTTATCGCCAAGGTTAACCGGTTTCTTGTTGAGATGGGAGGGGTTTTCACTTTTGCCGGCAGCCAGTACCGGCTTGAGGTGGGTGGTGAAGAGTATTTTATAGACATCCTGCTGTATCACAGGCATTTGAAATGCTTGGTTGCGGTTGAACTGAAGACTGGGAAATTTTTGCCGGAATATGTGGGCAAAATGCAGTTTTACCTGGCCGTGTTGGACGATAAAATTAAGACCAAGGAAGAGAATCCGTCTATAGGTATAATTTTGTGCAGAGATAAAAACAGGACCATTGTTGAGTACGCGTTGCGCGAATCTAAAAAGCCGATAGGCATAGCCGCTTATAAAGTTGTAAGCAGTGTGCCGCGCGAATTAAAAGGACAATTGCCTACACCCGTTCAGGCGGCTCTATTGTTGGAAGGGCTTGAGCGTTGATTTGTTTCCGCGCCGAGTTAAAGTGACACACAACTTAATTCAGCGTCCCTCTACCCACTGGTTACCGGATACCGGTTACTGACCTACCAAGCCTTATCCGGGGCCAGGTCTTGATTTTTAGCATTTACGCATAAGATAAATCAGCCAGCTTCCTAAGTTTAAATCCGCCAATATCGCCTCTAAATACTTGCCTGTGATCCTATTGCATCTGAATTGCGGGTAGGTCTTTTGTCGATTGATCGATAGGACTAATGACTCTATCGGGGAATCCCGGTTAACCGCTATTATATATGTACAACACCACACTACGGAGGCAAGATAGTGAAAAAGGCGCTTCAGTTATCGGCTTTAATATTTTTTTCGTTCTCCTCTCTTTTCGCGGCTGACATCCCCTTATTGGAGACTGTCCGCTACCAGGACCTGAAAGCGGCGCAGGATATCACGTTTCAGCTGCCGGTTCCCGACAAGCCGGTCTACACCCCCGCGCCGGTATTCGGGCGGTACGATTCCACAGGGATACCACTTTATATTTTCACCGAGACCACTCGCGTAAGCCCGGTGCTGGTGAAGGCCATAGACAGCGTCAGGTCCACACTGGACGTAGCGCTTTATAACCTTCAGCTTACCGACGCCGCTCAGGCTCTGGTAAGGGCGCGCAGCCGCGGCGTTAAAGTGCGCGTGATGATAGACTACGACCATGTCTTCCCCACCGTGGGCAAAGATATAAAATATCTTATAGACAGCGGCATGGACCTTAAGGTGATGAAAGGCCGCGGCGGCTCCGGCTCCATGCACAACAAATACGCCGTTTTCGACGGGACCGCTCTGCAGATGGGCTCGGCCAACTGGACATCCTCTGCTGAAAGTTCCAGCTACGAGAATATGATGTTCGTATACGAAGCGCCGATAATACGCGGCTATCAGGAGAATTTTGAGTGGATGTGGAGCCAGGGACGTTCACCTTTAGTCGCCGCTTCGCCTGTTCCCAAGGCCGGCCCGCTGCCGGCTGATCCCAATCCTTCGGTAAATTTCAACGGGGTTCTATTCCCTAAATATATATTTTCCCCCCGCGGCGGCACCGAGGCGGCAATAGCCAAAGCCATAGACGCGGCCCATTCTTCCGTGGATGTCGCGATGTTCACGCTGACTTCCCGGCCGATCATGGACGCCGTGCTTCGGGCAGGCTCGCGCGGCCTTAAGGTGCGAATCATGCTCTATGCCGGTTCCAAATTTCCTTTTTATAAGGAAGCGCTGGCCAGGAGGATAGCGTTGAAATTTCTGGAAGGCCGCGTGGAGAAAGGATTGATGCACAATAAGTTCACGGTGCTGGACGGCGCGTTGCTGATCAACGGCGCTTTTAACTGGTCCGATACGGCCGAGCAGATAAACGCCGAGAACACTATTTTTACGGTTGTGCCTGAGTATGTGACGCCTTACCTTCAGGAATACGATAAGCTCTTCAGCATGGCCAGGCCCGCGGGATCGCCCCGACCTTGAGTTAAAGTGACACACAACTTAATTCAGTGTTTCCTGGCTTAGGGCCTGGACGCTGTTTCGCCAACCTTCGCCCCAACCTATCCTCCAAAGCAGCAATAAACTCTTTCCCACCCAGCGGCCGCCCTGTTGAAGAATGCTTTTTTATATTGTCAATTTCCTCTTGTTCCAGATCCCAATCCGCAAGAGGACCCCGCAAGGCAAGAATTTCGTTCAGTCGCGACGGGCGCGCCAACAGATCAGACTGCCCTGAAAGGCGGCTATGTATGCTGCTCCATGGATACTCACAAGGATGCGCAACAAGCCCCGCGCGTACTGGGTTGTATTCAATATACCGGACCGCGGTGCAAAGATAGGTCTCATCCATGATATAGGACGCGAACCGCCCCTGCCACAAGCAGCCTTTCCAGCCCTCTCGCGCGTTGATCAGGCGGGTATAGTGCCAGTGAGCCATCCCTATTGCGCGCCCCAGGCTGGCCTCATCCCGCGGCACGGCCACCAGGTGGACATGGTTCTGCATAAGGCAATAGCTCCAGATTTCAACCCCGCATTTTTCGCACCACTCTTTCATTAACCGGAGATAAAGTTTAAAATCTCCGTCATTGAAGAAAGTCTTCTGCCGCCTGTTCCCGCGTTGTGTAATATGATGCGGATATCCCGGCGCTACCACCCTGGCCATGCGTGACATAAGTCCTCCTTTCCCTGCTGACATCAATAGCATGGCAGACCACACCGACAGCGTAGTGTCGGGGTGCCGCAGTTCTCTTTTTGAATTTTAAAGGGAATTGCTCCGCGTGTCGCGAATTAAGTTGTGTGTCACTTTAATTAAGTGTCACTTTAATTAAGTTGTGTGTCACTTTAATTAAAAACTTAGGGATATGCCGGCGTAGCCGTGGAAGCCGGAGTGCGCCGGCAGGCCCAGCATATAGCCGTCGGTCTTATACGCGGCTTTGGCAGTCAAGCCTAATGTTTTGTAAAGCGGCGCGTCCAGCTTCAGTTGTGCGTTATAACCGCTGCGGGAAAATCTAAATCCGGCGCTCTTTGCCGCCGGCAGGGTCCACTGGTCATAGCCCGGCGTCAGCGCCAACCCGGCGATATTTATCGGTCCGAACTCCGCGCCATAACCTTGCACCGCGCCTTCCGGAGAAGTGCCGGTCCGGTAGTAGAGTGACGCCAGTCTGCCTTCGCGAGCGATGAAAATATAATAATAATTTTCCGGACCCAGCGGCGTGAGGTTTACCTTGGGGGAGAAGCCGAACTTGAGGCCGGCCAGCGGCAGCATCGGCGCGTAAAATGAATCGTCGCCGGTCCACAGGTAGCGAAGCCAGGCAACCGCCAGCCAGGGGATGACCGGGTTGAAGGCGGCCGCGTTTATCGCATTCCTGGATCTGTCAGCGAATTTAGCGGTAAGGGATTGGTCGTTGTTGTGCTGTCCCTTAAAATTGGCTAGCCATGAGGCCCCGTCATTGCTCTCAAAGAGGGCGTCGGCGTTAAGGCCGTCTTTCAGATAAGACATATCCGACATAGCCGCCTGCATCGGCAGGAACATTAAAAGCGTTCCGCGTCCTTTCCTGTACATATCCTTCTCGGCTTCAAGCAGGTAAAGCTGGGAAGCGGCTACCCCTCCGCCCAGCCAGAGCTGCTGCTCCTCGTATGTGCCCTCATTCTGGACGCGCTGCGAATCCGCCAGACCATCCGTGGGAAACATATCAAACCAGCCCCACTTATAAATCACATCGCTAAAACCGAACTCGCGCAAAACAGAGCCGTGGCCGTAATATTCATGCAGGAACTGCTTAGGGTTTGGGATAGCGAGACTGACTATCGGCAGAAAGAAAGGCCTGGAATACCAATGATCGTGCAAACCGGCCTCGGCGGCCAGGTAATCAGAACCCCGGTAAAGAAGGAGGCTTGAATTCCATGCCAGACTTACGCCGGATTCCATACTGCCCTGACCTTTAAGATCATAGATAAAGCGGTAAGTGTCGGGCTGTCGATAAGCCGGCACCGCCTCAGTGGCGGCCATAACCCCCGACGGCGAGACGAGCAACAATAAAAAAATGACAATGGATATCATTTGGTTTTTTAAAAGCAACCCAACTTGTGATTTCCTGGCCTCTTCAATAATGTGGTCTTTGGAGTGGGTGACGGGGGATCTGGGTTAGCGAAACCCCTCCGGACGCCGAGACTTGCATAGCGGCGAGGCGGAGGATGGGAAGTGCGGCCACGGTGTGGCCGACACTGTTTTCGCGTTCCAGTCCCCTGGCACCCGCGAACCTTTGGAGCACTGCTTTTATTCCGGCCCTAGTACTTTTTGTTCGGGATCTTTCTGCGGCCCATGCGGAAACTGGTCAGCAGATTCTTCCCGCCCTTGCCTTTAAGCGCTTCCTGATTCTTCTCAAAAAGTTCCGCCCCTGCGCTGAACTGCTCCGGGACAATATCGGGATGCGTGGCCACCGGGATAGTTATGCGGGCGAGCGCCTCTATGGCGCGCACATCGCCGCCCTGCCCGGGAGTGACCAGCGAGATGGCGCGGCCGGCGTGCCCGGCCCGGCCGGTGCGGCCGATGCGGTGAACATAATTGTCATATTCGTCCGGCAGATCGTAATTTATAACCAGCTCTATGCCTACCACATCTATGCCGCGCGCGGCGATGTCAGTTGCCACGAGAATGCGGTATTTGCCGGTCTTAAAACCTTCAAGCGCCTCTTTGCGCTGATTAAGGGAGCGGTCTGAATGTATCTCCGCCACGCTGTGGTGCATGTGATGCAGCATGTCCGCCACGCGCGCCGCGTCGTGGCGGGTGCGCACGAACAGAAGCACCGAGCCCCAGTATTTGTCCAGTATCTTGCCCAGCATGGCCGGCTTCACCGACCTGCTGACTATGTAAAGCTCGTGTTCCACATTGGAGGCCGCCGTGCCCGCGCGCGCCACTTCCACGCGTACCGGCATCCTCATGTTTTTGCCGGCCAGCCGCATTATCTCGTCGGGCATGGTGGCCGAAAAGAGCATGGTCTGTCGGTCCTTGGGCAGGGCCGCGATTATGCGGTTGATCTGCGGGGCGAAGCCCATGTCGAACATCCGGTCGGCTTCATCCAGAATAAGAATGGAAACATCGTTAACCTTCACCGTGCCCTGGCCCATATGGTCCAGCAGGCGGCCCGGCGTGGCTATAAGTATGCGGGGATTGCGGCGCAGTTCGCGTATCTGGCGGTCTATGTTCTCCCCGCCGATAAGTACAACGCTGCCCATTCCCATCTTGGGCGCGAATTGCTGCATCACTTCGTTGACCTGTATGGCGAGTTCGCGTGTGGGCAGCAGCACCAGGCCTTTACCGTGTCTGGCTGAGAGCTGCTGCACCATCGGGATGGTAAAAGCTATAGTCTTGCCGGTTCCGGTCTGCGCGATGCCCACAACATCTTTGCCTTCGGTCGCCGACGGTATTGCCTGGGCCTGTATCGGAGTCGGCACGGTGAAGTGAAGTTTGTCCAGGACATCAAGCAGTTTCGGCGCTATTCCGAGGCCGTAGAATCCGGACTCCTGGCTCTTTTCCGCGTCCTTCACCGGCGATTTGCTGAAGATGTTGCGTGTCAGTTCTTTCAAGAATTTCTTCATATGTTGTTTTTTTTGTTTTTCAGGAATTTAGAGAACCAGCCGGTCTGTCCGGGGGTTTTTTTTATTTCCTCGCGCGGTTGACCGTGGTTCCTCTGGGGCGCTCTGGTTCCGCCGCGCCGGGAATCATACCGGTTATGGCTGGGAGCCTCGCCTTCAAAATAGGCGGACTGGCTCACGCGGCCTCTTGAGTCGCCTGAAGCCGGACGATGCGGAGCTTTGTTCCCCGCCCCGGAGGCGTTTCTGCCGGGTCCGGGTCTGCGGCCCGGAGCCGCGTTTCCGCTGCTTCTGCCTCGTTCCGGGAAAGATTTAAGGGCGGATCTGGGCGCCGACGAAGGGCGCTGATAACCGGCCCCCGGTCTGGCCGGGCGCGATGCTGGCGTCCCCCGCCCTCCGCCGCCGGAGGGTCTGCCCTGCCCCGGCCTTGTCTGGGCGCGCGCGGGGCTGTGAAAGCTGGCCGGCGGCATATCGGGGTGGGTTATTATCGGCAGCGGCATGCGTATCAATTTTTCTATGCTGCGGACTTCATTGGCCTGGTCGGGGGCCGCGAATGAAACCGCTCTTCCCGATTTTCCGGCGCGGCCGGTGCGGCCGATGCGGTGGATGTAATTATTCTCGTCGTCGGGCAGATCGTAGTTGATGACCAGTTCTATGCCGGTAACATCTATTCCGCGGGCGGCGATGTCGGTTGCCACGAGGATCCGGTATTTGCCCGACTTAAATCCGTCCAGGGCTTCCCGGCGCTGGCTGAGCGAACGGTTTGAATGTATCTCGGCGGCATTGTGCCCCATCTCGCGGATGAGTACGGCTATCTTGCGGGCGTTATGCTTGGTCCTTACGAAAAGCAGTACGCTTCCGCCGTAGGCCTGAAGAAGCTTGTTAAGCAGGTCGGGCTTAGCCGCGCGGTTGACCACATAAAGCTGCTGTTCCACTTTTTCGGCTACGGTGCCCTGGGTCGCCACTTCCACGCGCGTGGGCAGGCGCATATGGTGGCCCGCCAGCTTCATTATCTCGTCGGGCATGGTGGCCGAGAAGAGCATGGTCTGGCGGTCCTTCGGGACGGAGCGCAGTATGCGCTCTATCTGCGGGGCGAAGCCCATGTCGAACATCCGGTCGGCTTCATCCAGCACGATAACTTTAACATCGCTCAGCTTGACCGTGCCCTGGTTCAGGTGGTCCTGCAGACGGCCGGGAGTGGCGATGATAATGCGGGGATTGCGGTGCAGTTCCCGTATCTGGGAGCTTATGCTTTCTCCGCCTATGATCACGCAGCCGCTTATCCCCATCATCGGGGCGAACTGCCGGAAAACTTCGCTGACCTGCAGCGCAAGTTCGCGCGTGGGGGTCAGGACAAGGCCTTTGCCCGGGATCGCGGCCAGCCGCTGTATCATAGGGATGGCGAAGGCGATAGTCTTGCCTGTTCCGGTCTGGGCGATGCCGACCAGATCTTTGCCTTCTACTGCGTGGGGTATTGCCTGACGCTGTATGGGCGTAGGGGTCTCGAATTTTAGTGCGTCTAAAGCTGAGAGGAGTTTTGGAGCGATACCGAGGCCATAAAAGCCGGCGGTCGCCGGCTGTTCTTTATTAGTCATTATGACTATTATCCCATATTTGAGAGGGAAAAGACAGGAGGATTAGAGGACTGGAGGACTGGAGGACTGGAGGACTGGAGGACTGGAGGACTGGAGGACTGGAGGACTGGAGGATGTGAGAGGTCCCTTATTAGCTAATCCTCTAATCTTCCAATCCTCTATTCCTCAATCACCCCTACTCCAGATCAAAACTCTGGCCGAAATCGGGGAGGACTGTATTGTTTATCCCCTCCGCTTTAAGGGTCTGGGCGAAAGCGGCGCGGTCGGCTGTGTCGCCGTGCACCAGAAAGATCTTTTTTGGAGGGCGGCTAAGGCCTTTGACGAAGGCGATAAGATCGTTCTTGTCGGCGTGCGAAGAAAAGAAATGCATGGTCTCCACTCTCGCGGCCACGTCATGCTCAAGTCCGAAGATCTTAACTTTATTGGCGCCATCCTGAAGACGGCGGCCCAGCGTGCCGGCGGCCTGGTAGCCTACGATCAAGATTGTGGTATTTTCTTTATCTATATTGTTGCGCAGATGATGCAGCACCCTGCCGCCTTCGCACATGCCTGAGGCTGAAATAATTATCATGGGTCCGTCGGTCTCGTTAAGCGCCTGCGATTCCTCTTTGGTGCGCACATAGTTGATATAGTCAAAGCCGAACGGGTCTTTGTCCATTTTCGCGTACTCTTTAAACCGCTCGTCGAAGGAGAACGAATCTTTATACTTGTTGAAAAGTTCCGTGATGCTCACCGTCATAGGACTGTCGACGTAAACCGGAATATCCAACGCGGCGCCGGAGCGGCGCATTTTATCCAGGATAAGAATTATTTCCTGAGCCCTTTCCAAGGCGAAACTGGGGATTATTATCTTGCCTTTTTCTGCTACGGCGCGCTTTATGATGGCTTCCAGCCTCGCTTCGGCGTCGTCAACTGGCTCGTGGTTGCGGTCGCCATAGGTGGTTTCCATTATCAGGTAGTCGACGTCGCGCGGTATCTCAGGACTGCGCATAAGAATTGAAGCCCGGCGGCCCAGGTCTCCGGTATAAAGCAGGCGGCGTCTTTCGCCTCCGACCGGGACGGAGATCTGAACCATGGCTGAGCCAAGTACATGTCCCGCGTTCAGAAACTTGGCGGAAACCGTCCCCCCCGCGAGATGAGCCTCGGCGCCAAAGTCACAGGCTTTGAATTTTGTCAGTGTCAGTCTGGCGTCGTCCTCGTTATAGAGCGGCTCTATGCGCATTCCGGAGGAGAGGTGTACCTTGTTGAAGAATTTCGCGTCGGCCACCTGCAGGCGGGCCGAGTCCATCAGCATTATCGAGGCCAGCTCTTTGGTCGCGCCGGTGCAATAAATATTAGCTTTCAGGCCTTTTTTAACCAGCAGCGGCAGACCGCCCGAGTGATCGATGTGCGCGTGTGAAAGCAGGACAGCGTCCAGTTCGGCGGGACGCGCCGGCAAAGATCTGTTTTTTTCTATGGATTCCTGACGGTGGCCCTGGAACATGCCGCAGTCCAGCAGGATCTTTTTGCCTTTGGCCTCAAGGAGATGTCGTGACCCCGTGACCTCTCCCGCCGCTCCAAAAAAACTTATTGTTGTTTTGCCGGTAGTTTCCGCCATGATGTTCCTCCGTTAGAGTAAGGGTATAGAGAATAGGGTGCAGGGTATAGGGTTTAGGTGACAGGGTTAGGGTTTATAACCTGTTGTCGGGCCTAGTGTTTTACGCAGGAGGAACTCGCTGTATCCCCTGACGATAAAATCTTTCAGTTCACCTGTCTTGCTGTAGCCCAGCCGCTTGTAAAGGCGCTGAGCTCCCTTATTAAAAGACGATACGCACATGAAAACATTCGGACTTTCTCTGAAGATACGCTTCTCCGCAAAGCGCACCATGTTCGTGCCGACGCCCAGTCCGCGAGCCTCAGGGGCCACGCAGACAGTCTTGATATAACCTTTAAGTGTCCCCGTCATCTCAAGGATTATAAATCCCAGAATACGACCGGCCGCCCTGGCGGCGTACACTTCGCGCATAGGCGCCCTTACGGCCTTAAGGCAGGTTTTATAATCGCGCCCCAGAGTTATCCAGGGCTCGGTGCCGGACATTAATCGGGCGCAGGAGCGGAAATCCGGCAACTTCTTTGTAAGCGTTATCCTTACTTTCACATTAGTCCGTTTATCATTTCTTCGGCGTCCGCGAAAACGCGCTTAAGATGGTCCGCGCTTTTGAAACTTTCGGCGTAAAGCTTGTAAACGTCTTCCGTGCCCGACGGCCTGGCGGCGAACCATCCGCCGCGCGATATTACTTTTACCCCGCCGATGGGCGCGTTGTTGGAGGGCGCGGCGGTCATAATGGTTTCTATTTTCTCTCCGGCCAGTTCCTTAAAAGGAACTTGTTCCGGGTTAAGCCGCTTGAGCAGGCCTTTAAGGGCCGGCGTGGCGGGAGCGTCGTGCCGTTCGTAATAATAAGTCCCGAACTCGCGTTCAAACTCTTTGTAAACTTCGGAAGGATCCTTGCCCAGGCGGGCGGTGATCTCGGCTGAAAGCAGGGATAATATGATCGCGTCTTTGTCGGTACTCCAGGGCCCGCCGTCAAAGCGCAGGAAAGATGCGCCGGCGCTTTCCTCTCCGCCGAAGCCGAAACTTCCGTCCAGCAGGCCGTCCACGAACCACTTGAAGCCGACGGGCACTTCGCGCAGCTGACGGCCCAGCTTCGTAGTTACCCGGTCTATCATGGAGCTTGAAACCACGGTTTTGCCCACGGCCGCTCCGGGAAGCCACTTGGGACGGTTCTGGAACAGGTAGAAAATGGCCGCGCAAAGATAATGGTTCGGCGGCAGAAGCCCGGCGCCGCGCGTCACGATGCCGTGGCGGTCGTAATCGGTGTCGCAGCCGAACGCGACATCAAAACGGTCTTTAAGGCCTATCAGCCGCTTCATGGCGTAGGGCGAGGACGGGTCCATGCGGATCTTGCCGTCCCAATCGGCCGTCATGAATTTAAAGGTCGGGTCAACTTCCTCGCTGACGATAGTCAGGTCCAGCCCGTAGCGCTCGGCTATCGGCGCCCAGTACTTTACTCCGGCTCCGCCCAGGGGGTCCACGCCCAGTTTCAGGCCAGCGCCGCGTATGGCGTCCATATCTATTACATCCGCGAGGCCGCGTATGTAGGTGCCCTGATAATCGTAGCGGTGGGTGGTGGCGGCCCGCAGGGCTTTCACCACGGACAGCCGCCTGACTCCGGCAAGATTCTTCTCAAGGAGGTCGTTGGCGAGAGCCTGGATGCGGCCGGTGACTTCGGGCTCCGCTGGGCCGCCGTGAGTGGGGTTGTATTTAAAGCCTCCGTCGGAGGGAGGGTTGTGGGAAGGCGTTATCAGTATCCCGTCGGCGAGGCCGGTCCTGCGGCCATGGTTATAGGTCAGTATGGCGTGGGAGATCGCGGGCGTCGGGGTGTATTCCCCCTTTTCCGGGACCATCGTCTCAACTCCGTTGGCCGCCAGCACTTCCAGCGCGCTCTCAAAGGCCGGGCCGGAAAGGGCGTGCGTGTCCATACCTATAAACAGCGGCCCGTCGATTTTCTCCTCAAGCCGGTAAAGACAGATGGCCTGGGTGACGGCCAGGATATGTCGCTCGTTAAAGGAACGGCCCAGCGAAGTGCCGCGATGCCCGGATGTGCCGAAAGATATTCTCTGGGACGGAACCGACGGATCCGGAACTTCGGTATAGTAGGCCGAGAGAAGTTTTGGAATATCCGTCAGCATTTCGGCCGGCAGGGTTTTTCCCGCAAAAGAGCTTATTGTCATATTATATCCCCAGCAGCCTGCGCCACCAGGCTTTTTCTTCTCCCGGTTTAGCGACATGCTGTTCCGAAACCTGTAGTCCCGTCTGGCTGCGGTATACGGGCAGGTATACCCGGAAGACGGCGCCCTGGCCCGGTTCGCTTTCAACCGTGATCCGGCCTCCCTGCATTACTACCATGGCTTTTGTGATCGCGAGCCCCAGGCCGGTGCCGCCGGCTTTTTCGCCGCTGGCCACCTGTATGAATTTTTCAAATATTTTTTCCTGGTCTTCTTTCTTTATGCCGCAGCCGGTGTCCTTAACCGAGAATAAAATAAAGTTAGGGTTCGCTTCCCCGCCCGATTCCGCGCTTAGCTCTACGGCTCCGCCCAGCGGAGTGAATTTAATGGAATTTGAGATAAGGTTTATCATTATCTGTACGGTGCGGTGTTTGTCCGCGTAAATGCCGGTCAGTTCCGGCGCCACAGAGACGGTGAAGCGCAGCTTCCGCGAGACGGCCCAGGCCCTCATCGCGTCAGCCGCCTCATTGATTATTTCTTCGGCGAAGACGCGTTCAGGATGGAAAACCAGCCTGCCGGCCTGCAGCTTGGAGAAATCCAGCAATTCTGTGATCATATAGCTCAGGCGCTCCGAGTTGCGGATGGCGGAGTTGATCATGTTTTTTGTGTCGTTCCCAAGCCCGCTTTCCGTGACGACCAGGTTAAGGGCCATATTTATGGCGGTAAGAGGGGAGCGGAGTTCATGGGTGACATTGGCCATAAAATCCAGATGCAGCTGTTCAACCTGTTTTAATTTTATCGCGTCCGTGGGCACCGAAACCGATCCCACGATCTTTCCGTCCTCGTTTTGTATGATGGCCGTGGCGCTCTTGATCGTTTCGCTAAGTTCCTTTCCGCCCTTTTGCGCAAGGTCTTTTGAGATATCCTTATTGCTTTCGCTGCCTATTTCTTTAGCGATCGATATGACATGGTTTTCAAGCGGGGTAACGTCAAATATTTTCTTGCCGGACATCTCGGAAAGCGCTTTTCCAGAAATAGTTTCGGCCTGCGGGTTCATCATTAAAACCCTGCCTTCCCTGTCAACAACGACCACGCCATCGGCGATCTCGGAAATTACGGACTCGGTGCGGGTTATGTCGTTTTCAACTTTCTTCTTCTGCAGCCGTATTCCCTCAACGGCTTTGGAAACAATGACCGTCATTTCGTTTTTAATTTTTTCAGCCAGCAGGCTTGTGACTTCACGCTGTTCACCGGCGTCTGAAGTCGCTCTGGCAGCCAGTTCGGAAAGCGCGTCGTCAAGGCTCTTTCCGGAGAGCGTTTTTGCCAGCGTTTTTGACGCCGCTTGTTCCGTCGCACCGGCCGGTGCGGGCTCTCCGGCCTGTACGGGAGTCTTGCCCACCTTGGCGTAGACCGTCAGGCTGACGGAAATTTTATCAACACTATGCTCTTTAAGATAGGCGTCGGCTTCGCCTTTATGGGTCTGCATCTGGCAAAGAGTGAGCAGATCTTCCTGGGAAGCGCCGCTTAAGAACGAGAGCGTCTGGATGTGAAATTTAGAAAAAAAGTTTTTGAGCGCGTTGGGTAGTTTGTCGGCGGCTAAAAGCGGAGAGCCATTGACCAGAAGCTTATGGTCGGCGATCGTGAGGAAAAATTCGCCGTTGGGCGAAGCTGCGGTTATCGCGGCAAGCAGTTCCCGGCCGTCTTCCAGGGCCTGGCGAACCTGCGGATGCTCAGGGGTGTAAAGATTGATCTGCACCAAAGCCCTTGTGAATGTTTTTATGAAATCCAGCCAGAGCTGCTTTTCGTCGTTTATTTCCGCCATATATGGAAGACCCCCGCCTTTTTTCCCAGCCTGAAAGCCCGCTGACGCCTATCGCATTTTAACTTTTCCGGCCGCGCCGCGCTCCCGCGCTTAACCTGAAAACCTCAGTTGAAGTTTTCCGCCCGTATAACGGGCGCCCTTCGGGAGGAATACACCCGTCGGGCCTGTCGCGCATAGCGCTTGGCCCTCCGCCCGCTTCGCGGGCAATCCTGCAGAATAATTTTATTCCCATGATTTCTCTATGGGAATCATTCTGAACTGCAGGATTCGGGTTAAGGCGCGGCCTGTCCAGTGGTCGGCGGTTTATTTACCTGCGTGATCAAGTTCGCCAAGTTCCGTCAGGGCTTTCTTCAGTTCAGCTTCATGTCCGGTGCTCTCAAGCCTGGCCATTAGGCTGTAGGCGCAGGGGACCACCAGTAACGTCAGCATTGTTGAGAACAGCACGCCGCCGATAACCACCAGAGCCATGGGAATGCGCGTCTCAGCCCCGGGCCCGATGCCAAGCGCCGGCGGGATGGCCGCCGCTATGGTGGCGAATGAGGTCATCAGGATGGGCCTCAGGCGGATGGGGCAGGCTTCAAGCAAGGCGTCGTTCACGCCCATTCCCTTGTCGCGTCGTCTGTTGTTGGTGAATTCCACCAGCAGTATCGAGTTTTTTTTCACTATGCCCATCAGCAGTATCATGCCTATCATGCTGTAGATGTTCAGAGACTGATGTCCTATTAGCAGCGCGATAAACGCGCCGGTAATGCTGAAAGGCAGGGCCAGCAGCACAGTTACAGGGTGTATGAAGCTGTTGAACTGCGAGGCCAGAACCATGTAGGCGACAAAAATGCCGAACACCAGTGCGGTCATCAGGCTGCCGAAAGAGTCCTGGAAGGTCTGCGAACTCCCGGAAAGCACTATCCTGTAACCGTCGGGCAGCAGCTCCCTGGCCAGCTTCTGAACTTCGGCCAGCGCCGCTCCCTGAGAAACGCCGGGGGCCGGATTGGCGAAAACTCCGATGGCGCGCTCCCGGTTGCGCCGGGAGATGGAAAGGAGGGTCGGCTTCTCAATTATCTTCATAACCTCGGACAGGCGTATAAGTTCGCCTCTGTTGTTGCGCACCCAGATCTTGCCTATATCGGACGGTGTTTTGCGGTCCCGGTCCACCAGCCGGATGCGGATATCATAGCGCTTTCCGTTCTTGGTGAACTTGCCCACGCGCACGCCGCCGATCATCGAATTGACCGCGTCGCCGATGGAGGCGATGTTAACGCCGCGCGCGGCGGCCTTCTCCCTGTCCGGGATCACCTGCACCTCGGGCATGCCGGCCTGATAGTCGGTGTCGACGTCCACCATTTTGCCCGAGTCGGTCATGTGTTTCATAAGCGCCTGGTCGAGTTCGGCTAGTTTATCCCAGTCCGGACCGCGCAGGCTTATCTCCACCGGATAACCACGCTTGGCGGTGAAGCCGGACTGTGAAGGATCCTGTATAGAGATGCGGTCCAATTCCTTTACTTGTTTAAGGGCCTTGCGCGTGTAATTCATGAATTCCTGCTGGGTAGGTTTTTTGTCCCCTTTCTTGAGCGGTACGCGGTCCTTAGGCTGTTTCATGGTAAGGAACAGCATGCCGGCGTTTACGCTGCCGCCGCCGACAGAGCCGAAGTAGCGTTCAATATTAGGCTCTTTCATCGCCCAGGCTTCTACTTTGGCGAACGCACCGTTGGTGTAGTCGAAAGACGAGCCTATCGGTGTCTGCAGGCGCACCATGAACTGGCTCTGGTCCTGCGACGGAGTGAATTCCGTGGGCAGTTTGAGGGCGATCAGCAGGGAGCCGGCGAACACCAGCACTGCGGCCCCGATGGTTTTCCAGCGGTGCTGCAGTATCCGGCCGAGAATTCGCCTGTAGAGTCCTGCGACGCGGATAAACGCCTTATCCATCCATATCCCCATAGCGGTGCTGCGGCCGGAATCCACAAATTGAGCGCAGCGCATCGGAGAGAGCGTAAGGGCTTCCAGAAGTGAAAGCAGCACCGCGGCCGACATCGTCACGCCGAACTGGAAGAAGAACTTGCCTATAATGCCTTTCATAAAGATGACAGGCACGAATATGGCGAGTATGGCGATGGAGGCGGCCATGGCCGGGAAAGTTATTTCCCTGGCCCCGACCAGCGCGGCTTTAACGCGGCTGTATCCCATCTCGTTGTAGCGCACGATGTTTTCAAGCACCATAATGGCGTCGTCCACCACGATGCCTATCGCCAGCGACAGGCCCAGCAGGGTGAAGGTGTTAAGTGTGAATCCCATGAAGTAGAGTATGAGGAAAGCGCCGATGATGGAGGTCGGGATGGCCAGCAGCACGTTGAGCGTAGACGACCAGGAGCCCAGGAATAGCCAGCACACCACGCCCGTCAGTAAGGCGGAAAGCACCAGCGTGAAGTTCAGTTCGCGGGTGGAATCCTCGATAAAGCGCGTGGAGTCGTTAACGACCGCAAGATACATTCCGCTCGGAAGACCCTTCTGCAGTTCCGCCACCCTTGCGCGCACAGCCTTGGCCACGGCCACGGCGTTGGAACCGCGCTGCTTCATTATGCCGATGCCCACCGAGAGTTTGCCGTTCGTGCGCGCTATGCGCCGTATATCATTAAGACCGTCCTCAACTTCGGCCACGTCCTTTATCCGGAAGGTTTTCCAGATGGCGGCCCCGCCGCGTCCGGTTATCACCAGGTTCTTGAACTGTTCCGGCGTGGCGGCTTCACCCATCACGCGGACATTCATTTCTTTGTTGCCGGAACTTATATAGCCGGCAGGCATTTCGGCGTGCTGGTTGCCGACCGTGTTCATCACATCCTCTACGGTAAGCTGTTTGGCGTTGAGTTGGTCGGTATCAACCCATATGCGCAGGTTGGGGTCCACGAACCCGCCCATGTCTACGTCGCCTACTCCGGACAGGGTGGTAAACTTGTCCTTCAGGAAATCATTGGCATAGGCCATCAGCTCTTTAAGCGGCCTGTCGCCGTTCAGGGCGACGCGCATGATCGGCTGGTCTTCGGGGTTGGTCTTGCTGACCGTGGGTGGATCTATGTCGCGTGGCAGGTCGTGCGCCGCCTGCGAGATCTTGGCCTGCACTTCCTGCATGGCGACATCGATATCCCTGCCAAGGTCGAATTCTATGGTTATATTGCACTGGCCGCGCTTTGAGGTGGAAGAGACATCTTTGATGCCCTGTATGCTCATCACCACGCCTTCCAGGACGTCGGCCACCTGAGTTTCCATGACTTCCGGAGCGGCTCCCTCCAGGGCGACTGAGACGTTGACGACGGGATAATCCACGTCGGGCATCTGGCTGATGCCCATATTGCTGAACCCTATCCAGCCGAAAACGATTAGCCCCAACATCAACATCCAGGCGAAAACGGGATTTTTAATTGAAAGGTCTGAAAGCGTCATTTTGCCTCCGCGGTATAGTCCGGGCCGCCGCCGGCAACTTCAAGCTGCACGCCGCCCAGGCTTGCCCGCGAGCGCGCGGTTTCAAGCTGCAGCTTCGTCTGCAGGAGCGTGTTCTGGGCGCTTAGTACGTCAAGGTTCGTTACCAGTCCCAGGGTATAGTCTTTCGCCTGGTATTTGGCGTTCTCGTCGGCCAGTCCCAGCGCCGTTTTAAGAGATTCCATGACGGCCATGGAATGCTCAAGCGTGGAGTAGGCTTCCTTCACATCGGTGTCGGCCTGGCGCGCGGCCAGTTTCAGCACCAGTCCGGCCGCCGCCTCGCGGGCGGAAGCCTGATCTACGGCGGCGCCGGCGAACCCGCCGGTGTAAAGCGGTATTTGCAGGGTCAGGGCCGTGTTCCATTTAGAATCCTGATCGGGGGAAGGACGTTTCAGATAGTAATCCGCGCCGAGGGACAATGACGGCCAGACGAGTTTCGCCTGTATCTCAGCGTTAAGCTTTGCCGCCTCCAGCGCTTTGCGCGCGGATTGTACGTCAAAACGTTTTTGTGCCCTGACAAGATAGGGTTCGATACTGCGATGTTCGGGCAAGGGGATGAGTTCCGGGGCGAGATTCTCTTCAAGCCCGGTCAGAAAGCGCAGTTCAAGCTGGGCCAGATTTTCACGGCTCATCGCGTCCTGGCGCGCGGCTTCGTCCAGCGCAAGCTGGGCGCGGGCGGCGAATAACTCGCTTTCCCGGGAACGTCCTATATTAACCCATTCCAGCAACTGTTTTATCCTGGTATTGCTCACATCCAGCTGTTCCTGACGGACCGAAAGTTCCTGTCTGACATTGGTGAGGTTGATGTATGCCAAGGCCGCGTTCAGATACAGGACTTGTCCGGCCCGCTCAAGCTGAAGCCGCGCGGCCTCGGTATTTAGTCCGGCCGCTTTCGCCGCTATATAATCGCGCATTCCATCGAATATCGAATAATCCATGCTGACGGACGATTGCGCGCGGCCCGGCTGTTTGTCGGCGAGAGTTTCGGACGCGCCAAGGCTTAAAGTCGGACGGAAAAGGGACTTCAACTGGCGTTCGAACGCTTCCAGCTGGATCACGCCTTTTCCCTGACCGGCCAGGGTTTCGCTTTTTGCCAGGGCCAATTTAAAGGTTTCGTCCAGAGTGATAGGCCGTCCGGACGGAACCGCG
This sequence comes from uncultured Elusimicrobia bacterium, assembly GCA_903867985.1. Lineage (GTDB taxonomy): Bacteria > Elusimicrobiota > Elusimicrobia > Elusimicrobiales > UBA9959 > YA12-FULL-51-18. The sequence continues at coordinate 18,321 of CAIPTO010000071.1, forward strand.
GTCTGGCAGTAGCCTGCCGAAGTCGATGCGCAAAGTAAAGAGATAATTATAAGGCGTTTCATTTTTATTTTCCTGTGCCGTGAAGATAAATATCCATAATACGCGCGGTTTTTTCCGTTAACGGGAGCGCGCGGCCCGGACCCCTGGAATAAGAGAATGAGCCCCTGCATAGGCCGAACAGGGCGGAAGCCATATAAAGCGGGTCTTTAAGCCGGATGAGACCGTCGGCTGCGCATTTTTGCAGGATATCGCTGAGAGTCGCAAGAATGACAGGCGCTTTAACTTTGGGGCCGCGCGCGCAAGCGCCGCCGGGGCGATTTTCGTTTAAAGCGTCCATTATCCCGGCCTTACTGTCCATGTGCTCCACTACGGATATGATAGCCGCGCTTAAAAGTTCCTCCCCCCGCAGGCCCGAGTCGCGGACCGATTCCAGTTTTGAGACAAAAGCGGTCATGAGGTCCGCGTAAACTGCGGAAAACAGGGCTTCTTTACTTGGATAATACAGAAAAAGGGTGCCCTTGGCGACGCCCGCTTCCGCGGCTATATGGTCCATGGTCGCCGCGGCAGGGGCGGAGGTCGTCAGCACCCGGCGGACGGCTTCCAGTATCGCTTTCTTTTTGTGGATCTTTGGTGTCATTGTTCAGCTCCGCTTAAATATGACTGACTGGTCAGTCATTATATTATCAAAATCCTCCCCCCCGCGCAACCGGACTGGATCATCCTGGCCCGCGGCCGAAAGGCCCAGCTCCGGCTTACCCGATATGCCCATGGCAAAAGAAAGTATTTAATCTATAATTAAATGGACGAAAGTTTTACCGGAGGGAACTTGAACCGCACCAGGCTTATTCTTATCTCCATCGTTTTCGCTTGTGCCTCTTATATTTCCGCCGCCTATACCCGGGCTGACGCCTCCGGAGCCCTTGATTCTCTTGCCCCCCTGACCGACTTGCCGCCTCTCGTATCTCTGCCTTTTCCGAGGGTTCCGGCTGCGCTTTCGGGCGAACAGCTTTTTCAGCAGCTTCATCAACAGACCGAAGCCGCTTATCAGCCTTCCGGGCACGACTATCTTGAAGCGAAAAAATTCATGTTCTCCAAAGCCGACAATACCGGCTGCGGCGGCGCGCCGGGCGTTCTTGAATTCTATTCGCAGATCTGCGTGAAGGGCTCAAGCCAGCACGGCGAGGATTATAAGGAACAGGGCGATTTAAATCATGACGGGACCGTGGATGTTGAGGGCATGAACGCGGAACACGGCTGGCCCCAGGGCTATTTCAACCAGTCCTACCCTATGAGGTCCGATCTTCATCATATATTCCCCTCCTTCATCACGCCAAACAGCGCCCGCGGTAATTTGCCTTTTGCTGTAGTTTCCAACGCCGTGTATTCAACTTCCAACGGCACCAAAATGGATTCGCAAGGTTTTGAGCCGGCTGACAGCGTTAAGGGCGACGCGGCCAGGGCTATGCTGTATTTTGTCGTGCGGTATTACGACAGGAGTATCCGTGAAGGTATGAATTACGGAAACTTCTGGACGAACCGCGTGCCCATGTTCCTGAAGTGGAACCGCCAGGATCCGCCTGACGCCAACGAGCGCCGCCGTAACGATTTGATCAGCCAATTCCAGGGTAATCGCAATCCTTTTGTGGACGATCCGTCCCTTGCCGATAAGATCGGAGCCCAGGTATTCGCCTCCCACTAAGACAACAGGGTTCTAAAAACTCGCCATCCTGCCGCCACTACTCTGCAAATTGCAAAGCCCTTGATTATAAAAAAGCTCATAGGTCTTTAGGCCTATATGAGTGTGGGTCCTTTGGTCCTTGCGGGATTATCCAAATGGGATAAACTATGCTTGACATCAGTCAAGCCGGACTTTTTGGAGAACCGTTGAACCGCATCACGATCGCGCTAAAAGTCGCCTTACTTCTGATCCTTTCCGCGACACAGGGCTATGCTCTGAGCGCTCAAGCCGGCAGTCAGTCTGCTTTTGAATCCCTGAAAACTTTCGTCCCCCCCGCGGCTTTTGACTCGATAGCCGCCCTTCCCGACGCGGCAGCCGCGAGGGCGCCGATGCTTTCCGGAGAGCGGCTTTTTCAGGAACTGCATAGAACTGTAATGCCCGCCAAGGCTGCAGTCGCCGGCTACAAGCAGGCAAAAGCGTATATGTATTCCAAGGCCGACAATATCGGGTGTAACGGCGCGCCCGGCATACTTACCTTCTATTCCCAGATTTGCGTCAACGGTTCCAGCGATAACGGCAACGACTATCCGGAGCGGGGCGACCAGAACGGCGACGGTGTCGTGGATAAATTCGTGAACGCCGAGCATATCTGGCCCCAGGGTTACTTCAACAGCGCCCTTCCCATGGTTTCCGACCTCCATCAACTGGCTTCCACTTTATATACACCTAACAGCCGCCGCGGCAACATGAGGTTTGCTAAAGTTTCAAACGCCACCTACAGCACCTCCTGTGGTTCCAAACTGGGCAGTGAGGGGTTTGAGCCATGCGACCCTGATAAAGGAAATGTTGCCCGCGCCATGTTGTACTTTGTAACGCGGTATTACGACCAGAATATTCGCGAAGGCATGAATTATGAAGATTTCTGGACCTCCCGGGTGCCAATGCTTCTTGAGTGGAATCGTCAGGATCCGCCCGATGCCAACGAGCGCCGCCGTAACGATATGGTTGAAGCTTTCCAGGGCAACCGTAATCCGTACATCGATAACCCCGAACTGGCCGATCAAATAAGCGCGGCAGTATTCGCGGCCCACTAACTGAAAATTTCAGTTGCAGCTTCCTCCCCCCTATTTAAAAGAGAAAAGCCCCTTTGACGGGGCTTTTTGTTTTTAGAGGATTGCTATCCTAAGTTCGATGTCAGGGGCGGACCGGAGATCGGCTGAGGGCGCCGGGCATGCCGCGCGTTTCCGCCTGGGCGGCGCACAGGCAGGCGCCGAAAATAAAAACACAGCCGGAAAGGTATATCCACAATAACAGCGCCATGATACCTCCGAAAGCGCCGTAGACGGCGTTAAGGGCCGCGAAGTGCTTTAAGTAGACCACGAACAGCGTTTCCGCCGTATGGAGCAGCGCTGTTGCGCACAGCGCTCCGGGCCAGATCTCGGAGAACCGCGTCCGACGCCACGGGGCCAGTTTGTAAAAAAGAGCGAGGCTGATGAAGACTACCGTCCATGGGATGAGGATCGCTCCAAGCTTATAGATCCACGGGAGATAGTGGAAAATTGAGGATAACCGTGTATGCGCCACTTTTGCCAGTATGGACATCCCTATGCCCATCAGTACCGCGCAGGCCATGATGAAAAGCAGGGAAATACTTTTCAGCGGTTGATGCCACCAATTATCGGCTTTGGTGCCCCAGGCCCGGTTGGCGGCGGTAACAAGCGTGTTAAAAAATTGGGGAGCGACCCAGAGCAGCATAAGGAAGGCTGCCGCGCCGGCCTTGCTGCGGGCTTTTACAACGCCGGCGATCGTGTCAAATATATAACGCTGCATTTCTCCGCTTAGGGGAACATATCTCTCGGCGTAACCTATGACAGCCTTGCCGGCCGTATCATAGCTGATGAATACGGATGCGATAGTGACAAAAAGGATTATCAGAGGAAATAAGGAGAAGAAAGCGCTGAACGCGAACGCCCCGGCCCGCTGCGCCCCGTCTATAAAAAAGAACCTGCCCGCGGCAAGCCGGAGTACGGTGCAGGTTCTGAGAAGCGGGGTCTTGAGGTTGGACGCCATGTATACGATTATACAATAAACACTCCTTCCGGCCTTCACCCCCAGATGATTTCCGGAAGGAGTGTTTTACTGCTCTTGATGTTGATGCCCATGCCCTGCACCCAACCCCTATGCAATCTGCGAAATCGTATTCAAGTCAAAGGTCGCACGCGTTCAAAGTTGCGGTATATCGCTTTTGGTGTTTTTGGTGTTTTTAGCGTTAAGATATTGTAATAGAAGAATAAACGCTTGTCAACATTGTTTTGTATTTAAAAGCCAAGGCTGATCGGTAATAAAAAAACCGCCTTCACGGCGGTTTTTATCCTCAGAAAAGCGGAGCTGTTATGTTGTTCCCTGCCGCAGGAACATTATAAGTTTGCCTATGGTATAGGTTTCCTGGCCGGGAGGCAGGTCCGCGAGTAGTTCGCGTACAGTCTGAAAATCCTCACCGAGAGTTATAATGGCCGGTTCTACATAGCCGTCCGCCCTTACCTGGGGCAGACCTGTGGCCGCGAGCAGGCCGTTGCACAAGCAGGCCCGGCCGGCGGTATTCTGAGCCCTCCCGCCTTTGGCTGTAAAACTCTCTATAGGTTCCGCCGGGCATCGATAACCCAATCCGCCGTCTGGCGCGACATAGTTGGCCTGCAATAGTCCGATATCGCAGACTCGCTTGCGATTTTGATAGACCGTTTGGTCTGAAATTGTTTCGGGGATCTGCGCTACCTTAAAGGGGAATCCTGTGGGAGATACCAGCGCGTTAGTTACCACAAGTTCGTTGGCGGCGGCCAGTTTTAAAGCCCGCGCCCGCAGCCTGGGGGCCATTCCCGATTGGCCTGAAAGCGCCGCGGCTGTTCCTATCTGCACGCCGCACGCGCCCTGCGCGAGGGCCTGGCGCAAACGCACCGGCCTGGCGTAAGAGCCGGCCAGCCAGAAGGGCAGACCAAGTCCGGCGATAGCGCCGATATCGGCGTTATCCTCTTCGGTGTAGACCAGCACAGGCTGGCCTTTTGCGTCGAATCTCATCTTGGCGGGAGGCGCGCTGTGTCCGCCGGCCTCGGGGCCTTCCACCACAAATCCGTAGGGTCGGGTTGCCGGGTCTGAGGCCAGAGCCTGAGCCAGACCGAAAGAAGAAACTATGGCCAGAAACTTGGGAGGATTTAAGTTGGCCGCCTGAGCGCCAATAAGAGTGTCCGGTCGGATCATGATCCGGAAATCGCCTCCGCCTGAGCGGGTCCCGTAAACCTTCAGCGGCAGCGAGACTGCGGCGTGGCGGGACAGTTCTTTTATCATCCCGGGAAGTTCAGACGGGCTGCCGGCGCCGACTACCACGTAATTAGCGCCGGCCAGCATGGCGCCGTAAAGCGCCCAGAGCAGGGGGCGTTCCACCTTTCTCAGAAAATTGATGCCTACTTGTCCGGTGTGCCCTTCTTTAGCCAGCCAGACCTCGGCAAAGTTGGAGGCGATGGTCAGTATCTGCAGTTCGCGCACTGGTTCCCAGAATGAATCGGGTCCGGCGGGGCCTTCCACCGGAACCAGTTTCCCCATCGGTACCGCTTTATACGGTTTATCGGCGGACTTGCCGCCTTCGATGTAATATTTGTCAAGCAGCCTGGTAATGGAACCGGCAAAAGCGGGTTGGCGCCGCGCGAGTTCCGCGAAGGCCCGCCTTACGTGCCCTCCGGGGTCTCCGTTCTGCAGAACGCGGGGATACACTATCTCCAGCGCGGTGCCGGAGACTACTCCCAGCTCGCCCATCATGGATACGACTCTCGCCATGATCCAGCAGGAAATATTAACGCCCATTCCTCCGGAAATGATCATCGGATCCGGGCGAATTTTAGGTGCTGAACTGTTTGGTCCGGCCTGAGACATCGGTGCAACAACTCCTCTTATTATTAACCCGAATCCTGCAGTTCAGAATGATTCCCATAAAAAATCAGGGGAATAAAATTATTCTGCAGGATCCCCCGCGAAGCGGGCGGAGGGCCAAGCGCTATGCGCGATAGGTCCGACGGGATGTATTCCTCCCGAAGGGCGCCCGTTATACGGGCGGAAAACTTCAACTGAAGTTTTCAGGTTAATTCTCCACTTATATATAAAAATACCATTTTTGGAGCGTTTTTTTAAGAACTTTCTTGGACATCTTTGCATCTTGCCGGGGACGCGCTCTGTTCTTGACGAGGAGTTGACTGTCATCAATAGGACCAAAGACTTTGTGAATGGGGCCTAAAGACTCTTTCGCGATTCTTACAGCTATGACATACTGTATATGCAGGTCAAAAACACTGGAAAGCCAATGGGAAATGGAGGAGATCAAGATGAATAAGATGATGTTGACGGCGATGTTATTTGTGTTGCCGGGAACAATGTTTGCTGCGGATCTGAGCAATATAAGCGCGGCAGATATTAAAATGCAAATTGCGGCGGGTTCTGCGGCTATGCCGGTCGTGAACCAGCAGAAAATCGTTATACCGGAGGCGGGTCTGGTCGGTCCCGTGGGATTACTGGAAGAAAAGAGCGCGGATGGCGTGATGACGGCGAACGGAGCGATCCGGACCTGTGTCATGAGGTACACCGCGGGTTTTTCAGACGTGAGGATCCAGACGGGATATTGTGTCGGAAATGTCTTATTCTTCAACGATGCCTATGCCTCTCCCCAAGTCCTTAAGATTTTAACTGGTTATCAGGGTCAATACGCGGTTTTAACATATGAACCTTATGGGAACGCCGTAGGGTGTGACCTTATCACTGCCGCTCAACATCCTATTGAGTGTTCGATAAAGTCATCCTACAGGAATATCGAACTGAGTGTTAACGGTGAAAATATACTTCCTAAATTAAAGAAGTAGGCAGGATGGCCAGGGTGGCAAACCCGGGAATCGGGTGTAGGACGGGGCGGTGTCCATGGCCCCGCAGGACTGCGGTAAAGTCCACGCGAACCTGGGAAGAGGCTCGGTCGTATTTCAAGGAGTACAATCGGGATAGGGGCGACGGTCAATAGGACCGCCGTGCCCCTCCCACACCACCGGACATGCGGGTCCGCATCCGGCGGTTTAGAAAGTTGAGGTTATGCGGCAAGTTTAGGCACCTTCATCAGGTCAAAATAGCTTATGGGG
>CAIPTO010000072.1 GCA_903867985.1 uncultured Elusimicrobia bacterium
CCGCGAAAACCGCGCTCAGCTGCTCGTCGTTGGCTGAAAAAGGCAGACCGCCCACATATATTCTCTTGCTCATTGTATTCTATCCTCCTAGCATTTCAATACTTGCGTAAGTGTCGTATAAAGCACGGCGTGCATCAGACGATCAAACAAACCGTAAAATTTCAGACACACTATTAGTGATACTATATCATATTCAACAGGGTGAAGGGACTCTATAACCCGCCCCCCCTCTTATACTCCGATATCCTCGTTCCAGAGTTCCGGCTTCTCCCTTATAAAATCCTTCATCAACCCATAACATTCCGGCATATCCAGGTTCACCAGCTTTACGAACTTTTTAGAATAGCTCTCCGGGCCTTTGAAAGTCCGATTCTCGCCTATCACAACCACGGGAATCTTATATAGCAGGATGGCCCCGGTGCACATGGAGCAGGGCGAAAGCGTGGAATATATAACACATCTGGCGTAATCGGAAGCCTTTAACCGGCCGGCGTTTTCAAGGCAGTCCATTTCGGCGTGAAGTATGGCTGATTTCTTCTGCACGCGCCGATTATGTCCGCGTCCTATAACTTTACCATCCTTCACCAGCACGGAACCGATGGGGATGCCTCCCTCTTTAAGCCCTTTGCGGGCCTCCTTTAAAGCCTCCTTCATGAATTTAAGGTGCTCTTGTTTTGTCATATAAATTCCGCCTCTTTAAATTTTTGATACCATTTTATTATAGAATATTGGCAACATAAGGATATTGCCGCTTTCCACACTGCTATTATGGCCACACAATCCAAAGGCAACCAGCAAACCGTAATTTCCGGCCCGGTCAGGTCCGTTTCAGTCGTCCATTTAATGCCGGGCGACTTTCACAAAGCCAGACTCACTAATTTTGAGCCCGCGGACCTGCCGAACGGCGCGCTGAAAACCGTGAAAAACAATTCCAGGCCTGTGACGGCGGTCCTCATTTCCGCGCCGATCAAGACCGCCTTTCCATTTACTCAGGCCCTGGCCGGCGCCAACGCCTCTCTGGGACCGAAGGACCGGCTTGAGCTGGCCCTGCAGGCACATGATAAACGCGGCTGGAGTCCGTGGTTCGAATTCGGCAGTTTCAGCCTCGGCGGGGAAACCGGCAGCGTCAAAAACCAGCAGAATCGTTTCGGAAGCATGGGGACGGACATCCTGACTCTCGCCTCGGCATCTGAATATCTTCGCTACCGCGTGACGATTAAAGCCGCTGCCGGATCCACGGCATTCTTTCGCCTGGCATCAGTAACCTACACCAACACCGCAGCGGAATATAATGAAGCATCCGCCGTTAAAAAACACGCGTCCTTTAAACCAGTGCTGCTGAACGTCCCAAAATGTTCACAAATGACGCAGCGGGTCAGTTACCGCAGAGATATCTGCAGTCCGACCTCGGTTACGATGATACTTAACCACTTTGGCCTTAAGACGCGGGTATTGGATACGGCGTCCGGCGTCCGTGATATCACTGAAAACAATTACGGCAACTGGACTTTCAACACCATGTACGCCGGAGCATTAGGCCTTTACGCCTGGCCAACGCGGTTCAATTCACTGGAGGAGGCGCGCGGTTACCTGGCCGCGGGCATACCGCTGGCAGCCAGCGTCACCTTCGGCCGGGATGAGCTGAGGAAATCACCGCTTAAGAAAACAGCCGGGCATCTCCTGATAATAAAAGGGTTCGACATCAAGGGTAATATTCTGGTCAACGACCCGGCCGCGGCGGATAAAAACACCGTGGGGCTCGTCTATGACCGGAAAGAGTTCGCCAAAGCATGGCTTAAAAACAAATACGGAACGGCTTATATCCTGGCTCCGCTGGAACGCCTCCCCCTCACGGTACGGAGTCCTCTGGCCGAACTTTTCTCCATGCCGCCGGATTCTAAAAAAAGCGATAAATTAAAACTCATAGAGAGCCAGATACTTCCCCTTGAAGGATTGGAGTACAGAAGTTCGCGCGGCGCCTGGCTGGAAGTAGCCGCCCCGGAGCAAATCCGCAGAAAAAACCGGTGCGCCAAAACCTTCACTCCGTATCTTGGCTGGATAGAATCCCGACTTGCCGTTTTCCGTCACCCGGCGGAACCGGACGCCGTGATCAGAATCAAAAGGGCGCCGCTCAAAGAAGGCGCCGTGGCGGAACTCTCAATAGGCGCGCGGGTTCAAACGATCGCCTGGGATAAACGGTCCTTCGCGCGGATCCTGATGCCCGAAGGCGGCACGGGGCTGATACATAAAAAAAACCTGAACCTTATTCCCATAAAGATAAAACCCGCCGGCCTGCGCAACAAAATCCTCGGCACCGCCCGCCAATTTTTGGAAGATAAGTATTATTGGGGCGGCCGCTCCGGCTATGGCATAGACTGCTCGGGTCTGGTAAATATCGCCTACCGCGTATGGGGATTTGACCTGCCGCGAAACGCTCGCGACCAGTTGAACTGCGGGCGCCCTGCGGCGCGCAAGAAGCTTAAGCCCGCCGACCTTATCTTCTCCACTGAGAAAAACAATCACAATAACATAAACCACGTTATGCTTTACTCCGGCGGCGGGAAGATCATCGAGGCCACACAGGATACCGGCTCAGTGCGCGAGGTCACTTTCAGAGACAAGTTCGGCCTGGATCTCTCTGAGATAAATAACGGCCAGATCGTAAACGGCAAAAAAATATATTTCAGAACAATACTTAAATGACAGGCGAGACAAACTTTTTATGACCATATCCGATAAAGTTGAGAATATTTTCCCCACCGAGAACGATATCCCCGCGGAAGTCAGAGTCCGCGCCCTTGAGCAGAAAGATTATCTTCTTAACGGTAAAATTACAATCTGGCGGGGTCCGGTGCAGCAGGTCTTTTCACCCGTCAGCCTTAAGGGTAAAAAGGGGTTAACGCGTAAATACCTGGGCTCCTATCCGCTGATGACTGAAAAGGACGCGCTGGAAGCCCTGGAGTCTGCGGTAAAAGCGTACGACGAAGGTAAAGGCATCTGGCCCACGAGCACCGTGGAGAAGCGCATTGCCTGCATGGAGGACTTCGTCTGCCGCATGAGAGAGAAACGGAGCGAGGTCGTCAGACTGCTTATGTGGGAGATAGGCAAATCGCTTGAGGACTCCGAGAAAGAATTCGACCGTACCGTGGAGTATATCCTGGACACGCTGAACGCCATGAAAGAGCTGGACCGTGTCTCCTCCCGCCTGTCGGTAACCCAAGGCGTGATCGCCCAGATCAAAAGAGCGCCGCTAGGCGTAGTTTTATGCATGGGCCCCTACAATTATCCCCTGAACGAAACCTTTACCACTTTGATACCGGCCATACTCATGGGCAATACCGTAGTCTTCAAACCGCCGAAATACGGAGTCCTCCTGCATCGCCCTCTTTTAGAAGCCTTCCGCGACGCTTTCCCAAAAGGCGTTGTGAACACTCTCTACGGCCAGGGCCGAAGGATCATAGGCCCCATCATGAAGACCGGCAAGATCAATATGCTGGCATTTATAGGCTCAAGCAAGGTTGCCGATATTCTCAAGCAGCAGCACCCAGCGCCCCACCGCCTGCGATGCGTGCTGGGTTTGGACGCCAAGAACGCCGGAATTATTTTGTCCGACGCAGATATAGATCTGGCGGTAAAAGAGTCTCTTGCCGGCGCACTGTCTTATAACGGCCAGCGCTGCACGGCCCTGAAAATACTGTTCGTGCACCGCTCGATACAGAACGAGTTCCTGGAAAAACTGGTCACCCGAATAGACAGAATAAAAGCCGGCATGCCCTGGGAGCCTGAAGTAAAAATAACACCTCTGCCCGAAGACGAGAAGATTTCTTACCTGGCTGACGTGATATCCGACGCTAAAAAATACGGCGCGAAAGTGATAAACGAAGGCGGAGGCATGACCAACGGAAATTTCGTCCACCCCGCGGTGCTCTACCCGGTCAATAATAAAATGCGCCTGTGGCGCGAGGAACAGTTCGGCCCCGTTATCCCGGTGGCGCCTTTCGACGACATAAAAGAGCCGCTTAAATACGTGGTTGATTCCGACTTCGGCCAGCAGGTAAGCATCTTCGGTTCCGACGAAACCAAGATCGGCCCGATGCTCGACACCCTGGTAAACCAGGTCTGCCGGGTGAACATAAACAGCCAGTGCCAGCGCGGCCCCGACGCGTTCCCATTCACCGGACGTAAGGACTCTGCCGAAGGCACACTGTCAGTTTCAGACGCTCTGCGGATTTTTTCGATAAGGACCCTGGTGGCGACCAAAGATTCGGACGCCAATAAAAGACTCATCCGGAACATTATACGAAACCGCACGTCCAAATTTTTATCTACTGATTTTATTCTGTAAATGGGTTTAATTTATGAAAAACGGGGAAATTTCCGGAATAATCGCTATCTTGAAAAAACACTATCCCAAAGCGGACTGTTCGCTGGACCATCACAGCCCTTTCGAGCTCCTGATATCAACCATACTTTCGGCGCAATGCACCGACCAGCGTGTGAACATGGTAACGCCTATACTGTTCAAAAAATATCCCGGAGCGAAGCAAATGAGCTCGGCCCCGCTCAGGGATCTTGAGGCGATTATACGCTCCACCGGGTTTTACCACTCAAAAGCCCTGTCAATAAAGGAAACTTCCAGGGCCCTGACAGAGAATTTCGGCGGAAAAGTGCCGGTCGACATGGACAAACTTCTGACGCTTCGCGGCGTGGCCAGAAAAACGGCCAATGTGGTACTGGGCAGCGGCTACGGCATAGCCGCCGGAGTGGTCGTAGACACACATGTCAAACGCCTGGCGTTCCGATTGGGCCTGACCGGGGAAACTGATCCTATCCGAATAGAGAAAGATTTGATGGAGAAAATTGAAAAAAAAGATTGGATCTGGTTCGCGCATGCGCTTGTACACCATGGCAGGGCCGTCTGCCAGGCCAGAAATCCGGATTGTCCACACTGCGTCCTTAGCAAACTGTGCCCCAGGAACGGGGTGCTGTAGACGCAAAGCCGTCTAGCAACTTGGAGGCACAGCCAACTGGCAATTTAGAGGCAAGGCCATCTGGCAACTCAGCGGGCGATATAGCGATTTAGACGCAAAGCAATTCAGTAATTTAGCTAGAGCGTCTTGCTTCTAGATTGCTTTGCATCTCAATTAAAAAAAGGACAGGCTGATATGAAGCCTGTCCTTTTTTGCGGCAGTCCGGTTTTAAATGTTTGTAATGTCCTGGAAGATCACACCGGCTCCGCTTACTTTTCCATCTACGCTTTTTATATTTATGGAGCTATAGCCGATAATTTTGGTTTTGCCGTTGATAGAGTATTTGAACTCCTGCCGGCGCACGGTCTTGCCCTGTGTCAGCACGTCGCCAATGGCGCTGACAATATCCGGGGATAGTTGGAAGACGGAGATAATATTTTTATTGAGATAGTCATCGCCCACTTCAAATATTTCTTTGGCCTTGGGGTTGAAAAATATAATCTTTCCATCCAGGTCTACGCCTATAAATCCGCCTGAGAGGTTATTAATAGTGCTCTCCCCTTTTAGGCTAAACTGCTTAATGGTCGTCTCCAGGCGGCCCATGTAGATATCACGGGCCGCGTAATGCGTGATTATTGATGCCAATTCCAGATCCTGCGCGCTGAAAGTCCCCTGCGAGCAATTGATAAATTCCACCACGCCAAGAAGCTTGCCGCCGGCAACAGCGGGAACAGCCAGGATATCTCTGGTTTTAAATCCCGTGCCATAATCTACTTTGTTGGTAAAACGCAGATCCGCTTCCACATCGTTCACAAGAATGGGTTTACGGGTTTCCGCGCACCAGCCGGCTATACCCTGATAGCCAAAACTGACACCCATCAGATTCGCGCTCACCGGTCCGATGCACTGCTTAAAAGTAAGGGTCCTTTTAGCCTCGTCCGCTTCTAAATAGGTGGCGGCCTGGCAGCCGATAACTGAAGAGGCTTTTTTTATAAGATAATCCCAAAGTTCGTCTTCAGTTTTGGCCTTGCCGGAGGAAAAATCCTCGAACAGTCCGTATAGCATCGAAAAATAATCGCGATTCATTTTTTCACCTTTTTGGCGGGGAGTGCCCCGCTCTTCTTGTTCGACGCCCGTACCACGGGGGCAATCCTCGATACGGGCTTTGGTTTTGTATCCGGCTTTCGGATCACGTGTTCCGCGCCGGAAGGGGTGGGGCGGGGCCGCACCTTGAAGAAGTCGAGCACCCCGGCAGCGATCGTCTCCGCCAGTTTGGCCTGAAAGGCCGGAGTATTAAGCATTTCTTCCTGTTCCGGCATAATCATATAAGCGCTCTCAACAAGCACAGCCGGCATAGAGGTCATGCGCGCCACGGCATAGTCGCCAAAGCGTAATCCCTCATCCGGCAACGGGATATTTTTAACATAGGAACGGTGAACGGCCCTGGCCAGTCCGTAACTGTGCCGCTGATAATGGTACACCGCAAACCCCCTGGGCTGGGAAAACGGGTCCTCACCGTCGCCAATGGCGTTATTGTGAAGACTGATATAGATATCTCCTTTATAATCTTTGGCGATTTTTGGCCTGTCAGTCAGTTGAACATTCTCGTCGCCGTAGCGCGTCATAAAGACAGTCGCGCCCAAACTGGCAAGAGCATCTTTTAATTTATCGGCAGTGACGCGATTGACCTGGTATTCAAAAGTTCCCATGGGGCCGATGGCTCCGTCGTAGGGCTGCACCAGTTTGGGTGAATGCCCAGGGTCCAGCACAACCCGCAGACCGGCCAGCGGCTTAGGCCAGACTCCGGATACGACCGGCATCTTTTTAAGTTCCACATTCAGGGCCCGCGTACCCGAAATTACATCATAGCCTCCCAATTCTGAACCGGGCATTAATTCAAAATCCACTGCGACAGTGTTCTCAGCTATTTGCGAAAAACGCACCTGTCGAACAAAGGTATCCGAGGAATCATAGACAACATAGTTGCTGTGCAGCTTGGTGTAATAAAGCGTTAACCGCAGAGAGTTCTCACGTTCCTCGGCGGCATACGCAGCCGGATACTGCATAGTAATGGAGGCTGTTGTGCCGGTCTCCGTCTTCTTGAGACGGATAGTGCCGGTCTCGTTCTGAGGAGCGAAAGCCGTATCTGCGGCGATCTCCACCTTGGAATCATCCACCCATCCGGTCTCGGATGACGACAGCCTGATGCGGCGGTTGCTGCCCGACCGGCCGTCTGAAACCATCTTTACGCCTTTAGGAAGGAACATCATGTAACCCGAGTCTATACCGTTGCGGAGTATTACGGTATCCGTGGAAGTCTCGACAATTACAGGACTCCTGAGAATACTGATATGTCCCTTTGACATCGCGTGCGCCCCGGACGCAAAAAGCCCGGTTTTGAACTTCACGCTCAGTTCGGCTTTGTCGGCCTCATCGGAATCTTTCACGCGGTAGACGCCAAAATAGCGGCCGGAGCCACGAGGCAACTCCTTCATTTCAACATCCGGCGCAACGTTCTTTATGGTGAACGCGGCGGCGCGGCCGGGCGTGCCGGCGGCCTGGACCTCAATATTATCTCCTGGCGAAATGTCGAGATCTGACGATGGGGAGATAAATTCAAGGCGCAGGCTTCCGGTGGAAATCACGGACTGCGGACTGGTCCTGATCTTTATCCTTCTGGAGTAAGTCGTGGTTGCACCGTTCAAAAGTTCGCACTTGAAAACGAAGTTTCCCTCACTGACAGGCAGATAGGCGATGAAACCGCCGTTCCTGTAAACATTTATCTTAGTCCCGTTTATGTAAAAAGGGGCGGTAGGAGGCTTTATATTTCCAAAAATAAAGGTATTCTTCACGGACGGGAGCAGGTCTCCCTCCGAGGGATACGTGACTTTTATCTCCCCGGCCCGCGCCGCCCCCGCGGCAAAGCAGACGAGGATGGTCGAAGTCATAAAAATGGAGCGGAGTTTCATATTAAAGTATTTTCATTATAATATATTTTAGCCCCCCGGATTTTCAAGATGATTGCAAAATCACCCCTCCGACAGAGGCGACCGTCCAGGCGCGGCACTATCGTTTAAGGCTATGGCCGCTACGAAACCGGCTATGGCGAGAAGTGAGGCTGCCATAAAAACCGATTCGTAGCCATAAGCGGCCCAAAGTATACCGCCCAGAGCCGGCATCAGCATCGAGACCGCGTGATCCATGGTGACCCCCAGCGACAATGTCGGGGCTATATCAGATCTATGCACTGCCAGCTTATTAAGGTATGTGGTACGCGCTATGCGTGTGGCAAACATCAGGCTGTCCAGTATAAACAGCGCATATAAAAACGGCCTGAAAGTTGAGAAGGCGAAACCGCCGCATATTATCAGCAGAATAAGCGCGTCCGCTATAAACATTTTCCGCTCGCCTATCTTATCCACGAGCACGCCGAAGGCCTGCCGGAATACCACTCCCAGGAAATAGGCGGTCATAGCCAGCGCCGCCATAATGGCCGGGTTCGCGCCATAAACCGTCACCAGCACCCACGGCGCGAAGGTTAGAAATATCTGCTTTCGCGCCCCAAACAGTATATTCAGCAGGTAAAACCACTTGTATTTCCATCTAAAAACGAAACGTTTACCGCCGGCAACCTTGTCCTCGCCGTCTTTTTTCATTCGCGAAAATAGAAAGGCCGAAACCACCGAGGCCAGTGCTGCCGCCAGGAAAGCCCACTGATAAAGCTTCGGGGCAGCCGTCTTAGCGAGCAGCCATACCAGCCCGGCGCCGGAGATGGCCGCGAAATTGGTTATGCCGCTTATCTGGCCCAGCCTGCGCCCGTGCCCGCCCTCTCTGGCGAAGCGCAGGCCCATCACGCTCTCCACGGTCATAAAAAGGTGACCCCCGGTGCTCCACAGAAGCATCCACACCAGCATCAAATGGTATGATGGCGACAGGAAACCCAGCCCCGCCACGCCCACCGCGGTAAGTAAACTTGTTATAACCGCCCACTGCCGAACCGGCAAAGCCGCAAGCCCGCCGGTGACGAAAATAAGCATAAAACCGGGGAACTCTCGCGGGAACTCCAGGAAGCCGCGCTGACTGGCTGACATCCTGAAAGAGTCGTTCAGATAGTTGTTGAAAGCTGAAGAGATAATGCCGGAATTTATACCCAGAAAGAACACACCGGCAAGGAAAGCCTTTAGAGCGGGGTCGGCCTTGTTCCATCGGGCATATATTTTCGAGGCATATGACGTAAGAGGCATAGCAGTTCAGAGGCAAAGGAGTCTAGATTGCCAGTTTTGTTTACAGGATACGGTCAACTCTAAAAACCCATTCTCCATGTCAGTCGAGCCAGAAACAATCCAGACCAGCGGCACTCCCTCCACGTAAACCCGGAGACAAAACCTTACCGCAATTATATCATTTAGGTATACGGGCCAAAGCGCCGGACCGGCGCCTGTGATTTTTTGCCCTGCGACGCAGTTCTTATCTATAATCAGAAGTATATGAATATCTCCAAACTCAGGATTATTGCGATACTGCTCACGGTCTTCGTAGCGGGCGCCGGGATATTCACCTATACAAAATATAAGAAATTTTCCGGCTATCTCATAGAACAGATAAATTCGCAGACCGGCAAGAAACTGGGGCGCCAGATTAAATTCAAAAAAGTATCATTTTCGCCGTTGGAAGGCGTTGTAATAGACGAACCCTGCGTCTCCCGCGCGCCGGATTTCACAAAGGGCAATTTCTTCTGCGCGGCGCGGGCTGTTATACGGCCGGAGCTGGACCAGCTGATGAAGAACCGCCTGTATTTCTCGAATATCGAACTTGAAAGGCCGGTGGTGAAAATCCGGGAAACCGGAGGCAAATGGGATTTTGAGGATCTGCTCGCCATGCTGCCTAAAACTTCTAAGGGGCTCTATATAACCTGGAACGCCCGCAAACTGACGCTTAAGGAAGCGACACTGGAAATGGATTTAGGTTCTTCGGGCAACTCGATCGCTTTCGAGAACGCCGATCTAACATTGCTTCACTACTCCGACCTGGCCGGAAATTTTTCGCTTAGTTTAAGCGGAGACCTGAAAACCGTTATTCAAGGGCAGCTCGTAACCGCGAAAACCTCTTTCAGGACCGATCTCAATTTTGAATACACGGGGCTAACCTCCGCTTATGGCAGGGTGGAGTTCAGCGACGCGGCTATGGGCGCCGCCACGCTTAGAAAAGCTTCGCTTAACTGGGAACTATTCAATATGCACAAATCTGCGCCGGAGAAGAACTATACCGCCGGCGCTAAAGCGGAAGGATTGTTCATCCCGGCCCAGAGCTGCGACGCGTCACAGTCGGTTAACAGCGCCTTGACGCTGCTCTCCGAAATTATGGGTAAAGCAAGCCCCAGGTGCGACGACATAGAGATGACCAGTCTGGCGCTGGATTTTGCCCTTAATGACGGCATACTGCGCATAAAACAACTGAATCTGGATACAAATTTTTTGAATCTGAAAACCACATATGAGCTTAACGGCCCGGCCCGGACCGTGGATATGGCGCTAGCGGCTTCCTCCGGCGAAAACAAGCTGAACCTTACAGCCAAAGGCCCCATGGATAAACCCGAAATACTGCCGGTCATGTCCGTTACTCTTAACCGCAAACTGATCGGTGTGGTGCGTGACATCAACGCCGCGTTCTTAAAAACATTCCCGATTGCAGGCGAATGACAGGAGAAAAAGCAATGTCTAAGAAAGTCCTTATCATCGGCTCAGGGCCCGCCGGCTATCCGGCAGCTTTACGACTGAAAGAACTGGGGGCCGAACCCACCGTCGTGGAATCCTGGGATTTTGGCGGCACGTGCCTCAACCGCGGCTGCATCCCTTCAAAATCATTTCTTGACGTTGGATACCGGGTCCATTCCATGGATGTAATTAAGGAACTGATGGCCGACGGCAAGACACTGGATTTCAGCCCTGATATGCTTTCCTGGGATAAAATAAAGGCCCGCCGCGCAGCAGCCGTGGAAAAACTCCGGACCTCGCTTGAGAAGCTTTTTCAAATAAAAAAAATTGAGGTAATGCGCGGCAAAGCGGCGTTTACCGGACCTAACGAAGCGACCATAGCCATGGCTACGGGCCCTGTCGTCAAAAGTTTCGATTACGCCATCATCGCTTCCGGGACAAGGCCGGGGTTCCCCCCGCCTTTTGACGCTTTCAAGTCGCAGTTGACCGATTCCGATCGCGTATTTGATATGGCGAGGCTGCCCAAATCCGTCACCATAGTGGGCGGAGGCGTCATCGGGCTTGAATTCGCCTGCTTCTTTAATTCGCTTGGGGCGGCGGTGTCGGTCGTGGAGCTCATGCCTAACATCCTGGCCGGAGAGGATGACGCTGTGGTACGAACGCTTAAAACTTCTTTTGAAAAACGCGGCATAAAATTTCATCTCGGCAAAAAAACCGCCGGAGTGGAGATTGGCGCCGGAATAAAAACCCTTATATTGGACGACGGCTCAAAGATCGTCTCGCAGGAGGTGCTGGTGGGCGCGGGACGATACGCGGACCTCTCCGCGTTTGGCCTTGAGAAACTGGGCCTTAAATGGGACCGTAAAGGCATAAAGGTCGACGCAGGCATGCGCACCGGGATAGAGAACATCTACGCCGCCGGGGACATCAACGGCATTTCGCTACTGGCTCATTCCGCCACCCGCCAAGGCGAAATTGCGGCTGAAAACATTATGGGCGCGAACCGCGTGTTTGACGAGGGCATAGTGCCCAAATGCATTTACACCTGGCCCGAGGTGGCGACTGTAGGAATAAACAAAGCCCAAGCCGAGCTCAGGGGGCTTGCCGTAAAAACCTCGCGGGCTTATTTTCTTGGCATAGGCAAGGCCGTAACGCACGATGAGACGGAAGGTTTCGCCCAGATAGTTTACGACGCGGCCGATGAAACTATCCTGGGCGCCCAGATAGCGGGCGGGACGGCCACCGAGCTCATACATCTGCTGGCAGTGGCCGTCAAGTTCAAGCTGAAGCGTCAGGATATGCGCGAGATCATCTACGCCCACCCCACTATGGCTGAAGTTATACACGAGGCGCTCAATAAGTAGTACTAGCGAATGGCAGAACGATAAACTGTAAGTCGGACGCGGATTTATCAAATGGCTAATCCTCCAGTCCTCTAGTCGTCTAATCCTCTAACTTATGTCTATAAAAATTTTATCCTGGAACGTTAATGGCTACCGGTCAGCCCTTGCCAAAGGCTTTAAAAAATTCCTTGAAACCTCAGGAGCCGATATCGTCGGTCTGCAAGAGATAAAAGCCAGACCTGAACAGCTGAAGCCGGAGGACATGGCTTTCGCGGGCTACGAGTCGCGTTGGAACCCAGCCGAACGGAAGGGGTACAGCGGCGTGGCGACTTTTTTTAAAACCCGGCCGCTTTCCGTTTCGTACGGTATGGGGATCGGGGAATATGACACAGAAGGCCGGGTCATAGCGCTGGAATATCCGGCTTTCCATCTCTTAAACGTTTATTTCCCTAACGGCGGACAGGGCCCCGAAAGACTGGCCTATAAACTTGATTTCTACGATGCTTTCCTGAAACATATCGAAACCTTGCGCAAAACCGGCAAGGCCGTTGTCTTCTGTGGAGATGTCAACACGGCTCATCGGGAAATTGATCTGGCCAGGCCTAAAGAAAACGTAAATAATTCCGGTTTTATGCCCATTGAACGCGCCTGGCTGGATAAAATAACCGCCATGGACTGGATGGACACCTTCCGTCTTCTTCATCCGGAACCTGACAATTACACCTGGTGGGACTATAAAACGCGCGCCCGCGAACGCAACGTAGGCTGGCGGATAGATTATTTTTTTATAAATAGAGAGAAACAAAGTCTCGTAAAAGAGGCGTTCATACTCCCGGAGGTCCGGGGCTCCGACCACTGCCCCGCGGGATTAACTCTGAACCTGTGACCTGACAGAGATTTATTGCGAGTGAGTGGACCTGTCATATTTTCCAATTTGCCACTCGCAATTAAAAGTTGTATGCTTAAAACTTAAGTACGTTTCAGGGGGAAAAATGAACAACTTAAAGTTACCTGTTGTGTTTCTGGCTTCGCTGCTATTAGCGGCCTGCTCTACGGACCTGCGCAAAAAGGTGCCGCCGCTGGAAGATGTTCTTCACGCCGGGCCGCTGGCCAAAATAGTGGTTTATTCCGGGAATGTGGCCCTGGGCCAGAGCGGTCCTTCCGCCGACGGAATAACTCTCTCTATCGGCGGCACAGCCGCGCTCAGCGCGCAAGGCCGCGACGCCAATAACCGGCCCATAAAAATATTCCCCGCCTGGACCGCCAGTAAACCTGAATTGATAGAAATAACCCCCCGCACCGGAGACATAGTTCTGGTGAAAGGGCTCAGGGAAGGCACCGCTGAGATCGTGGCTGAATACGACGGCGTAAAAAAAACTATTGAATACGTTTTTATAAAATGAAATTCACCTGTGAATACGCTTTATCGCACGGCTCAGACCCTGTCGAAAGCGGACCCGGCTCCGTAGCGCTTTCCGAAGAAGCCCTGACGCTTTTACCAAGCGGCGCCCAGCCGCTTATCATTCCCTGGGAGGAAATCACGACGTTCTCGCTTGCGGATTTTAAAGCGGAGCTTGCCCTGAGACAGACCTCTCTGACCATAAGTTCTCTAGGATACAAATTCGAGGACTTCGCGCGTCACGCCGCCAGACTGCGCAACGAACGACTACTAAAACTCAGCCTGGCGGAAGAACCATTAAAAAAATCCATGATCGAAGCGGATTTGACATACAAATCTCCCGCCATGGAATTCGCCTGCCGCTGCGAATTGCGCATATATGAAACTTCTCTCGTGGCTCTCCCCGAAACTGCCGACTTCCTTCGCCTGCCTTTCCGTTGTATCACAGAATTGAAAGACGGCGATTTCAGCGTTGAGCTATACGGAGAAAGCGGGGAACACTGGTTTTTAAGCGGACTTGGCCGCAATTATGATCATTTCAGGGATTCCTTACACGCGCAGATGACGGACCTGGACCTATTCGCGCAGAAAGCGCTGGGAGCCGCGCTGCCGGGGGTTTCGCCTCTTGATGTGCGCGCCCTGTCCGCGCTCGCGCGCGAGGGACGCCTGATCCCGCTCACGGAGCTGGATAAAATCAGACCCGGGGCCTGGGCCGCCATCGAAAAACGCATATGCTCAAATAAGAACGACGCCGCTGAATATAATTTCCTTAAAAATATTTCTGAAACGGAGAAAACGGCCTTTGGCGTAAAAAAAGGCCTTATGGGGAAGCTTAGCGGGGACTATTACATATTCCTGTTCTGCGCGAAAAACACGTCGCCGGTTGTGATGGTAGAATCTTTTCTGCTGGAACCGAAGAGCGAAGACTCCACCGATAAAACGGCCACCTACTTCTACCGCCTCCCCCAGGGCGGAAAAAAACCTTGGGAGGACTTCCTTTCATTCTTCAACCGCGCTATGACGGCGGTGAATTTCAGACGCATGCCGGTGCTGTTATCCGATGACCGCCTGGCCGACCCAAAGAACGCAATTTATGCCGGGGCGTTGGCGCGAGTGCCTGAGTTAAAAACCCTGAGACAGCTGTATGTTGGACGGGCTATACATGCCGAAACGGAACAGTGGGAAGCGGCCGTATCCGCTCTTCTGCAATTCGCTGTCAAGAATCCGGCCCCTGGCGCCAGATGGAGCGCGAGTGAAGAAGAAGTTAAGGAGGAGGAATAATGACGGGCTATAAACATCCGTGCCGCTATTGCGGCGAGCTTGTGCCGCCGGACGCCAATGTGTGTCCGGCCTGCGCCAAAATAAACCCCTGCGGAGATTTCCGCTGCCACAAGTGCCGCGCGCCTGTAAAAGAAGCATGGAAGGTTTGCGCCTCCTGCGGACTCAAGCTTGAATTAGAATGTCCAAAATGCGCGGGGGTTGTTTTTTTCGGGGACTATTGTTCAAAATGCGGGACGCGCCTGACCGTAACCTGCCCGCATGGTTGCGGAGAGGAGCAGCCTCCAGTTTCGGAAAACTGCCGTAAATGCGGAAAAAAATTAGGAGGGAAATAACATGTCTAACACAATAGGCTTCACAAGCAACTTCGCAGACAACAGCACCGAGGCCGGCTTCCAGTTCACCTTTTACTGCGATACCTGCAAGGAAGGTTATAAGACCCGCTTCACCGAGTCCAAAACCTACAAAAAAAAGAAATTTTTTAAAGGGTTGGGTGATGTCATAAGCGCAGTGGCACAGATGGCGGGAAAATCCAGCATAGGTTACGGAATAGAGCGCGGCACCGACGCCATCAGCGAAAAGTTTACCGGCATGTCTCCCGACTGGCATAAGGAGCACGAGGCCGCTTTCGAACTGGCGCAGAACGAGGGCAAGGGATATTTTAAACGCTGCCCGAAGTGTCACAAATGGGTATGCGAAACGTGTTGGAACGAGCAGGAGGGTCTTTGCGTGACCGACGCCCCGAGGGCCAATGTAGAGATAGCAGCGGCCAAGTCCAAAAAAATGGTAAAAGACATAGCGGCAGCCGCTGACGCCACCCCGGTCTTCACAGGAAAGATCGAAAGCAAACAAACCATCTGCCCTAAATGCGACAAGCCCGCCGGCGAAGGTAAATTTTGCGGCAGTTGCGGGGCCACTCTAGCCATGCCAAAATGCCCTAAATGCGGCGCTCAGAGCCAGCGGGGAGTCAAATTCTGCGGCGAATGCGGCGGCAAGATATAAAGGTTAATGCCGATTAAAAAGCCCCGGTTTACCGCCGGGGCCTTTTCTTTTGTAAAACCTCGTACGGTTCAGCATATGTTTATAAAAACCAGCTTCACGCGACTGAATATCTTTAAAACTCTGGCTGCGCTTGCCGGGACAATCGTTCTGGCGTCCGCCGCATATGTTTTCTGGCTGCCGGATGTGGCCCCCCTCAAGAAAAAGAACCCCGCCGTCACCGCTTATATGCTGATAAAAGAGCGCCAGGCCGCGGCCGTAGGCAGGAAATTGGGCCGCAATCTGGTCTGGACCGGCTGGGACGACATCTCGGAAAACTTGAAGCACGCCGTGCTGGTGGCGGAAGACGACACTTTTTACAGGCATAAAGGCGTTGAGTGGGAAAGTATGCGGCGCGCGCTAAAAACCGACTGGAAAACCAGGACTCTGGCTAAGGGCGGCAGCACCATCACCCAGCAGGTGGCCAAGAATCTCTACCTCTCTCCGTCAAAGAACCCGCTGCGCAAAATCAAAGAGATACTGATAGCCAAAAGGCTTGAGAGAGCTCTTGGGAAACGACGCATTTTCGAAATTTATCTTAATATCGCGGAGTGGGGAAAGGGAATATACGGCGCGCAGGCCGCTTCGCAGGCCTATTTCGGCAAGAACGCCTCGGAGCTCAGCCCTGAAGAGGCCGCGGCTCTGGCAGCCGTCCTGCCCAGCCCCCGCCGCTACAACCCGACCAAAGACACGCGATTTATGGAAAGAAGAAAAAATCAGATAGTCGGCAGGATGCGCGCCTCAGGCTACCTGCCCGAAGAAGTGGAGGAAGCGGACCTTGATGAAACCCTGGAAACGATAACCGCGAGCACTGACACCATTCCTGCGCCTCAGGATCCGTCAAACCCGGTTCTGACAAACGATTCCTCAGCCATTGAAAGCTCACCCGCCGCGCCCGAAACACCCCACCCGTTAAAACACCGCGTAGAAGAACGGAATTAACACCGGCAGTTCTCCGACAAAAAGCAGGAAAAGTATGACAAGTATGGCCATGAATACCGGGATCATAAAGTAGAGCCGCCTGTCCCTTATCATCCGATAAAATTCCCCGGCCACGCCCAGCCTCTTTTCAAAATCCGGAAATAGTTTCATTACGCTCTCCTTTTGCCCACCAGGAATCGGTTTATTACCAGATAGTCCATGTCAGTCCGCTGGAATGAGGAGATGGCGTTCTGCGGCGTGCAGACGATCGGCTCTCCCTTGACGTTAAAAGAGGTGTTAAGCAGTACCGGCACGCCGGTTATCCGGCCGAATTCTTTTATGAGCGAGTGGAAAGCGGGATTATCCCGTTCAGCCACGGTCTGAAGCCGCGCGCTGCCGTCGAAATGAGTGACGGCGGGGATTACCCGTATTTTCTCCGGCTTTACCGCAGATGAAAGCGTCATGAAAGGGCTGTCATGCCGCAGGTCGAAATACTCAGCCGCGTTTTCGGCGCAGACGGCCGGCGCGAAAGGTCTGAAAGGTTCGCGGTGTTTTACGCGCGTATTAAGTATATCTTTCATCCCGGGTATGCGGGGGTCGGCCAGTATGCTGCGGTTACCCAGCGCGCGCGGACCGAACTCCATCCTGCCCTGGAACCAGCCCAGTATCTTGCCTTCGCTTAAAAGTTTTGCGGCGCGCGGAGAGACCTCTCCATCCGTAAGTTTTTCATAATCCACCCGGCTCTGCTTTAAAACCGCTTCCACCTGCTCGTCCGTAAAAGAAGGTCCGAGGAATGCGTTCTCCATACGCCAGCGGTTTTTACCGCCGAACAGCTGCGTGTACGCGTAAAGGGCTGCCCCCATAGAACAACCGTCGTCACCGGCTGCCGGCTGAATGAATATTTTTTTGACCGGGGTTTTTTCAAGGATAAGTCCGTTCGTGACGCAATTAAGCCCGCAACCGCCTGCGATACAAAGCGTGTCCAAACCGTACCTGGCACACAACCGGCGAACGAGCTTGATCACAATATCCTCAACCGCGGCCTGCAGAGCGGCGGCCAAGTCTTCATGCTCAGGGCGGATCTCAGAGCCGGCCTCTCTGGGAGGGAAAAAAAGGGCGGAGAATTTGGGACTGGTCATCACCAAGTCGTAGTGGAAAGCGAAATAATCCATGTTAAGGCGGAAACTGCCGTCTTCCCTGACATCGATCAGCCTGGCAAATCGCTCTTTAAAGACCGAAGGTCTGCCGTAGGCGGCAAGGCCCATCACTTTACCCTCGCCCCCGTTCACCTTAAAACCCAGATGGGCTGTAACCGCGCTGTAGAGCAGGCCTAGCGAATGCGGAAAGCGCAGGTCCTTTTCCAGCTTTATCACTGTACCTTCTCCTACGCCGAAAGCCAGTGTGGACCATTCGCCGGTACCGTCCATGGTCAATATTATCGCGCGCTCGAAAGGCGAGGGCAGAAAAGCGCTGGCAGCGTGGGCGTAATGATGATCGGTAAAATACACCGGGCCTTTATAACCGGTCGTTTCGCGTATGGTTTGAGGCACGCAAAGTTTATAATTGAGCCACATCGGCAAAAAAGCCCTGAAACTTTTATACGAGTGCGGAAACATCGCAATATGGGTTTTCATAATGCGCTCGAATTTAAGAAAAGGCTTTTCATAGAACACCATGGCGTCGATATCGTTAACCGATGTCCCACCCTCCGAAAGACAGTAATTGATAGCTCGGACCGGGAAATCTATGGAATGTTTTATACGGATGAAACGCTCCTCTTCCGCAGCGGCCAATACCACGCCGTCGCGCACAAGGCAGGCCGACGAATCGTGGTACATATAGGAAAGTCCCAGTAAATTCATTTAATATTGTCTCCCGAATCTTTCCCGTATTGAGTCTTCCGGTTCCTTGTCTGTAAAAAAAGAGCCTTCGTCCGCCGCAGCCGTGCCGGTTCCCCCCAAAAACCGCACAAGCAGGGCCATGGGACCCACTGCCAGGTAGTAGGCCAGGAAAATGAGGGCTCCAGTAAATCGCCTGCCCAGGAAAGAGATCACGATGCGTGCCGTAGCCAGTATGTGATTGTGCACGAAATTCACGAAAAACACAAAATAGATGCGCGCGCGAGGCGGAAGAGGGATCGCGGCTGCGCAGACTATAACGGACGGGATCAAGCCAAGCCTTTTCTTGGGTTTTCCACCTTCGATGGTTATAAGCGGCTGTTGCACAGTTATTCCTTTAGAAGTTCCGCAACTCTGGTTTTCGCGGCCGGATTTTCAAGCCAGAGACGGGTCTCGAGCTTTATCACTTCCAGTTTTTCTGAAAGATACGCCCGCGCCAGCCGCTCGTATTCGGCGAAAGAGCGCTTTTCAAGCAGGAGACGCATCATCATCGCGAACATTATCTGCTGGCTGCATACCACCTGCATATCTTTTGCTGTCATTTTTATTTTGGGCTGGGGGCTGATCCCCAGTTCATAAAGCGTCAGTTCGGTGGAAAGCCCTTCCTCATATACCGGATGAAGGAGCGTTATCCCGAAGGCGGCATAAAGGGCGGAGAGTTCCGGCATGAGTATGCGCGGATTCTGCTCCGCGAACTCTTCCGCACCCACAACCGCGCCATCCGCGGCGTATTTTATACCATTCTGCAGACAAAATATGAGATTGCGCCAATGAAGAGCCGTTTTGCAGTGGCCGCAGGAATTTAAGATCAGAAGACCGTGCTTTTTAAACGCCTGCCAACGGCCTCTCCCCTCCACCTCAGCGTAAAATTTTCCCGCAGGGATAAGACGGTGGAAGAACTCGGAATCGGGAAACCGTTCCCGCATACGCAAAAAATGCGAGTCCGAAAACCGGCAAGCCATAAAACCGGGACGCGAAAAAGTATTCAGATGGACTTTTCGAAATGTTTTGGCAAGCGTGCAGGCCGCCAGTGAAGAATCCGCCCCGCCCGAATAAAGCAGCGCGACTTCGTCTCCGGACCCGGCAGGGAATCCGGCGGACACCAATGGCGAAGAGGCATCTGAGCCACGTGCCGGTTCTGATCGGACAACTTTGGAGGACATTGTTCATATGTTACAATATTAGTTAAGAATGGAAAATCGCTTTAATCCTGCCTTAATCTTCCGCCGCGCGAACAGCCCCGCAAAAAACAGCATATCTGAACGATCATGAAACCGATAAATCACGCCGCAATAAAAACTATATTTTTTATTTTTGCCTGTTTGGCGACGGTTTTTCCAGGTTTTCCCGGGTTATGCCGGGGAGGACAAGCCTCTTTAAACACGCAGTTATGCGAAGATGTTAAAAAGCCTTTTTTCAGGCCGGCAAAGGGCAAGGACGACAGTGTCATATATGAACCGGCACGGCCAGGCGCGATAGAGAACAATAATTCTTTTGTTATGCCTAAACCGCCTGGCATGAAATACATTTTCCTGATAGGAGAATCCAACGCCGCCAGCCTGGCACGAGGGTCAGATGAGGATACTGTTTCAGGACTGGCTAAGGCTTTGGGCCATCCGGCAAAGGCTATAAACTGCGGCATGGCCGCGTATGATTCCGAAAGAACATATGGCGTAATGAAAGAAGTGCTGCGATATTCTCCGGACGCCATAGTGGTCCTTGTAGGTAACAGCGAGAACTTCACGGCTTGTCCCGGTATCGGACGAAGACTGAAAGAACGGTTCTACATGGCGATGAACTATCTCGTCTGGCATCTTCCGGGCGCGGAGATCAGGAAAAAGTTCCTTCTGGACACCCAGGCCCGTTTTTTCAGAAAAATGGCGAAGCTGGCCGCAAAAAATAAAATTCCGCTTGTCTTCTGCGCGCTCCCGGCTAATCTGGCGGATTTCCCCCCCAGGGGCATCCTGCCCCTGAAGAATCCAGATTTTGCCAGAGGCTGGGAATCTTCGTCCGAAGGCGATTATGCCGCGGCAAAGCGGTCCTTCGCGAAATATGTCTCACAATGGCCGAAGGACGCCATGGGGCTGTATCATCTCGGCCAGACTCTTCTGAAACTGGGAGAAACTCCGGCCGCGCTCTTCGCATTTAAAGCGGCGGCCGATTACGATATTCAGGACAGCCGCTGCCCCGGCGCTCGGAATGAAATGATCCGCCGCACCGCACGCGAAACCAAAACTTTGCTTGCCGATATTGAGAACCGTTTTTACAGCGCCGCGCCAACCGGTATTCCCGGAGGCGACATGTTCGATGACAGGACGCACTGGTCCCGTAATTACGATATGCTTGCGGCCTGCACCATCATGGCTCCCCTGGCGGCAGCGGAGGGCCCGTTTTATTTTCCGGGTGGATCAATCTGGGAAACGCCGCTCTGTAAATCCGCCGCCAGACCCAGAACGTCGCAACTCTCTTCTGAAGAAAAGGAAAATAAAAAAACCGTTCTTGCCAAATATCTGGCGTTCAACATGAACGTCCTAAGCAATTTTAATAAATCCGAATGGCTGATAACGGAAGAAATCGTCGTCTTCATGCGGAGGATATACACCCTTGACCGGGGATATCTGCTGAAAATATCCGGCTCTCCTGAGGCGCTGGCAGCCGCGACCTACGATGCCGGCGTCAAATGGCAGAATATACCGCTGAAAAACATAAAGCGCTTCTGGCCGCATTATCTCGCCCACCTGGGGGAAGCCCTGCGCCGCGAGGGAGAACCCGCGCTTTCCATACGGTATTTTAACAGGGCACTCGGATCGGAGCCGCAATGCCGCGACGCCTATTTCTACCGCGGCCTGGCCTATTTAAAAGCGGGTGATATGCAAAAATCCGTCTCCGATTTCGACCGTTCGCCCATGCCCCATTCCCGCGTCTCAAATATAGCGGATATTCACGGTTTTTCGGAAAAACTAAAAACCCCGGCGACCGTTTACCCGCCAGGCTCCGTTCCCCCAAAACCCCGGGGCCCGAAACGGGATGGTCTGGGGAAGATGTATTATGTTTACGGCGGCACCAAGGCCCTGTCGGGGACCGACGGCTTATACCCGGAAGATCACGGGTATATACTTTTAGGTTCCACGAACACCGAATCCACGATGTTGTTCTCAGGAGCCTACGCTTATTATATTATCGCGGTCTACGATAACGCCGTAGTTAAAGTGGATGCCCTGCAATTGTCGGACGGAGCGTATTATATCGGAGGGTTCAGCACCTCAAACGTAACCGACTGGGACAACGCGAACGGCGCGCCGGACGGAAGATTCGCCATCGTCGGAAGAAGCGGAAGGTGGCTAAACCGCGGCAGCCTGGGATACCTGCTCGCGAGCCCCGGGCCTGGATCGACCGGTATAAAAGTTTATGTAACCGGCAGGGAACAGGTTAACCGGTTTTTGAAGTTTTTACATATTACTTCAGCAGTTCTGCCAGGGCAAGTCCGTATTTTTTGGCCGGGATCGGACCGCTGGCGGTCACAAGTTTCCCATCCACTTCCACATCTTTACCGGTATAGTTAGCTCCCGACTTTTTTACCTCTTCAGCCCCTTCCGGGAAACACGTTACCGTTTTCCCCGTCAAAAGTCCGGCGTGCGCCAGCACTACGGGTGAAATGCAGATAGCCCCTATAAGCTTACCCTGAAGCGACGCCCGCTGAAAAATCTTATGGACCTTCTCATTGTCAAGGTACTCCAGAGCTCCGGGCCCGCCCACCAGGGTCAACGCGTCATATTCGGCGGGGTTCACTTCGTCAATGGTATAGTCCACCTGCGCCGTGACGCGGAACTTCCCCCGCGCCGAACCTCTGGCGGTTGAAACCGTGTCCACTTTGATACCGGCAGCCTCAAGGGCTTTTTTGGGTTCGGTATATTCCTCATCCCTAAACCCCTGAAAAGCTATAAACATCGCTGCTTTTTTCATATTGCCTCCAATTTGCGGATACCGGCAAAAAGGTACCCGCTGCCTTTTTCCCCTTACTATAACCGACTTTAATAGGAGTATAATATTTATTTATGCCGGTATTCTTGCCGAAGCGTTCTTATTTTGTTAAATTCTATAAAAGGACTTCCGCATTAAAGTTGCTCCATAAACGAAAGCCTTCGGAGAAAACATGACTACCGCTGATACCGTAAGAAAAACAGTTTTAAACGAGACCATGAGCAAGGCCGGGGGCAAAATGGTGGATTTCCACGGCTGGGAACTGCCCATACAGTTTGAGGGAATATTGAAGGAACACGCCGCCGTCAGAAACTCCGCCGGCATCTTTGATGTTTCCCACATGGGGCAGGTATTCGTCACCGGCCCCGACAGCTTTAAACTCCTGCAAAAGACCAATGCCAACGATCTGCGCAAGGCCACTGTCGGAAAGGGCGTATATTCCCACCTGCTGAACGAGAATGGCGGCCTGGTGGACGATATTATAGCTTTCTGCCTGTCGCTCAGCCGCTACCTGGTGATAGTCAACGCCACCACCAGCACTAAAGATTTTAAATGGCTCTGCGCAAAAGCCGCCAAAATGAATGTCAAGGTCGAGAACAAGAGCGATGATTACTCCATGGTGGCGGTGCAGGGCCCGAATGTCCCTAAAATGATGGAGATATTTGCTCCGGAAGCCGTAAAATTGCCGCGCTTCGGCATAGTTGAGAAGAAAGTTTTCGGCGCAGACTGTTTCATAAGCCGCACCGGCTACACCGGAGAGGATGGCTTTGAGATTACCGCGCCGCATGCCGTGATAATAAATATCTGGGACAAAATGATGGAGCTTGGCAAACCTTATGGCATAGTCCCTTGCGGCCTGGGCGCGCGCGACACGCTACGCCTTGAATCCGGCTATCTCCTTTACGGGCAGGATGTAGACGACGACCACACCACATACGAGTCCAATTACGGCTGGGTGGTAGCCATGGATAAGGGCGACTTTACGGCTAAAGACATCCTGCTAAAGCAAAAAGCTGAAGGCCTGAAACGCAAGTTGACGGGACTCATTCTCACCGCAGGCGGCGTGCCCAGACCGGGCTGCAAAGTTTTCAAGGACGGGAAGGAACTGGGCCAGCTGGCCAGCGCCACTTATTCCCCCACGCTCAAAAAGGGTATAGGCGTGGGGTACATGTCCGACCCTAACCTCAAACCCGGGGAACCTCTGGAAGTGGAGATCCACGGAAAGCGCGTCCCGGCGACTGCGGCAAAAGTCCCCTTCCACAAGGGCACGGCTTTTACTTTCAAACTGTAACGCGACAGACGAGATTCAGTTTTAATTCAACCAGCAGAGGAGACAATAAAAATATGCCTAAACAAGAAGAAGCAAAGTATACAAAAACGCATGAATGGATTTTGGTACAGGGGCGGGAGGCCACCGTGGGGCTGTCCGACCACGCCCAGCACGAGATGGGTGACATAGTGTTCGTGGAACTGCCCAAATCCGCGCAGAATGTTGAAAAGGAAAAACCCTGCGCCGTAGTAGAATCAGTCAAGTCCGCCTTTGACATCTACGCCCCCGTTTCCGGCCAAATCTCGGTCTTGAACGACGAGGTAACCAAGGACCCCGCCCTGATAAACCAGTCCCCCATGGACAAGGCGTGGCTTTTCAAAATACAACTTTCTGACACCGATCAGGTCAAAGACCTGATGGACTGGACCGCCTACCAGGAATTCATAAAGCAGGCAGCACATTAGGAACAGCGCGAAAGCGCTGTTCCCGCCATACGCGGAAAGCACATTCTACGCCTTAACTTTTATCCTGTTATACCGCGCATCATTAAAGGCTCTTTTACGACTTAAATTTGAAGCTTCTGCGCATAGCCATGGCCTATAGCTTATAGCAATAACCACACTAACCACAGGACCAAATCATGTTCATCGCCAACACTCAAAAAGACCGCGAGGAGATGCTACGCACCATCGGCGTGTCCTCTATTAAAGACCTCTTGAAACAGGTGCCCGAAAAATTCCTTTACCCCGCCTTTAATCTGCCGGAAACCTCTCTGGACGAGCAGCAGACCGCGCGGCGCATGAAAACTCTCGCCGCTGCCAACACGCCGCACCTGAGTTTTCTGGGCGCCGGCGCCTATGAACGCTACATCCCCGCGGCAGTAAAGTCACTTATTTCAAGGGGCGAATATCTTACCGCTTACACGCCATACCAGGCAGAAGCCAGCCAGGGCATACTGCAGACCATATATGAGTATCAGAGTTCCGTCTGCGCCCTTTACGCCATGGACTGCGCCAACGCTTCAATGTACGACGGAGCCAGCGCGTTCGGCGAGGCCGTGCGCGCGGCGGTTCGCATCACCGGCAAAAAAAAAGTGCTCTGCCAGGAAACCCTCAACCCACAGTACCTTACCGCGCTTAAAACCTATTTCGCCAATTCCAGCGATTATCAGTTCATCACAATACCCGCCAAGGACGGCTTTATGGATACCGATAAGCTGGCTGCCCTCCTGGGCCCGGACACGGCCTGCGTAGCCTTCCAAACACCTAACTTCTTCGGCCTTATGGAAGACGCGCCGAAAATCTCGGAGGCGGCACATAAATCCGGCGCGCTTGTGGTGGCAGCGGCGGATCCGGCCAGCCTGGGTCTGTTCATCCCTCCGGGCGACTACGGGGCTGATTTTGCAGTTGGTGAAGGCCAGAGCCTCGGACTTCCTTTAAGCTACGGCGGCCCTTATCTCGGAATTTTCGCCTGTAAAAAAGAATATGTGCGCCAGATGCCCGGCCGAATAGCCGGCATGACAAAGGACAAGGACGGCAAGCGCGGCTTCGTGCTTACACTCCAGGCCAGGGAGCAGCACATACGTCGTGACAAGGCGGCTTCCAATATATGTTCCAATGAAGCCCTCTGCGCTCTAAGCGCCACCATCTATCTGGCGCTCCTCGGTCCGGAAGGTCTTAAGGAACTGGCCCGCGCCAACGCCGCAGCCGCGGCTTTCACGGCGGAGAAGCTCTCAGACGTGAAAGGCGCAAAGCTCAAGTTTAAAGGAACATTCTTCAACGAGTTCGTCCTGGAAATTAAAGGCGACGCCGCGGAACTCAGAGAAAAAGTGCTTAAAAAAGAGCATATAGACATCGGTCTGCCGCTCAAGGACCTTTACCCCGCACTCGGTCCCGGCGCGCTGCTGGTATGCGCCACCGAGACCAAGACAGAAGCGGACATACTCAGGCTTGTAAAAGCGCTGGGGGAAAACATATGAACGATATAATGAAACTCGATAATCGCTTAAGCGTTGAAAGATCCGATCCGGGCCGGCGGGCCGTCAGATTCAATAATCTGCTGAAAGCAAAAGAGGCCATCCCCGCCGGTCTGGCCAGAAAAGCCCCCCCGAAACTTCCGGAGCTTTCGGAATTAGACGTGGTGCGCCATTACACCGGACTTTCAAAAATTAACTTTTCCGTAGACACCCACTTTTATCCGCTGGGCTCCTGCACTATGAAGTACAATCCGAAGATCAACGAAGAGGCGGCGGCCCTGGAGGGTTTCGCTAATCTTCATCCGCTGGCGCACGACAAGACCTCGCAAGGGACGCTTGAGATGCTCTATGATCTGGAGAAACGCCTTTGCGCCCTGTGCGCGATGGACGCTTTCACTCTCCAGCCGGCCGCCGGCGCGCATAGCGAGTTTACAGGCCTGCTGATAGCCAAAGCCTACTTCGCCAAGAGAGGCGAGAATCAGCGCGTGGATATAATCTGTCCCGACTCCGCTCACGGCACCAACCCGGCCACCGCGTCCATGCTGGGGTTTAACACGATAAATATCAAATCCGGTCCCGACGGCCGGGTGGACCCTGCAGACCTCAAAGCGCACCTGGGTGACAGGACAGCCGTGCTCATGCTCACCGTGCCCAACACGCTGGGGATCTTTGAATCCCGCATAGAAGAAATAGCTGAAATGGCTCACAAAGCCGGCGCGCTCGTCTATATGGACGGGGCAAATTTCAACGCTCTCATCGGCATCGTGAAGCCGGGAGATCTCGGCGTAGATATAATGCACATCAACGCCCACAAAACCTTTTCCACCCCTCACGGCGGAGGCGGACCCGGAGCCGGCGGCATCGGCGTCAAGCGGCGATTGGAGGAATTTTTGCCGGTGCCCCGCGTGAAATTGGAGGGCGGAACCTACCGCACCGATTTCTGCTGTCCGGATTCTATCGGCAAAGTAAAGGCTTTCTTCGGCAATGTGGGAGTGCTGACACGCGCCTACGCTTATTTGCTGATGCACTCAAAAAAAGAGCTGGCCCAAATAGCGGAAAACGCCATCCTTAACGCCAATTATATGAAGAGCCGCCTTCAGAGTATTTATCCGGCACACTCAGGCGACTACTGCATGCATGAATGCGTCCTTACCCCTCCTGCGGCGCTGGCGGCCAAGGGACTGAAGACCCTTGATATCGCCAAGCGGCTGCTGGACTACGGATTTCACGCGCCGACGATCTACTTCCCGCTGATCGTACACGAAGCTATAATGATCGAACCCACCGAGACAGAATCAAGGGAAACCATGGACTCCTTCGTCGATACCATGCTCAAAATAAACGACGAGGGCGCCGCAGACCCGCAGCTATTGAAAGACGCGCCCCATACCATGCCGGTAAAACGACTGGACGAGGTCCAGGCCGCCAGACAGCCAAATTTGAGATGGTAAAAACAGGGTACAGGGTAGAGGTTTCAGGGTTTAGGGCAAGAAGCCACTGAATTCCCTTACCCTCCACCCTATCCCCTCTACCCTGATATTATGACTGAAGGCCTTATAATCGAAACTCATCCTCTCGACGCTTATGAACAGATGGCTGCGGATGAAGTCCTTTGCGACGCGCTGCTTTCCCCTTACACTCTGCGCTTTTACAACTGGAGCGGACCGGCAGTAACTTTCGGCTATTCACAGCGCATCTTATCGGTGCGTTCCGCGGTAGGCCCTGAAAAGATAGCCTGGCCCATGACGCGCCGACCTACCGGCGGAGGGATCGTATTGCATGAAAGCGATCTCACTTTCTCTTTCGTCTTTCGCCAACCCGGAGTATATTTCGAGCCGGCAAAAACATATGACCGTCTTCACCGCGCGATAACCGGGCGATACGCGGAAGCGGGAGTCAGCTTTGAGCTGCTTAACGAAAGGACTGCAGACTACAAAACAAACAACCCTGCAATGGACTGCTTTGCTAAGCCGGTCAATCTGGATATTATGTATAATAAGAAAAAAGTGCTCGGGGGAGCCCTGCGAAAATTTGGCGATTATATGCTTTATCAGGCCTCCTTTCAGGCACCGGACGCAAGAAGCAGCGCCGCTTTTCACAGGGATATCATCATTAAAGCCCTTGGCATGGAATTCGGCCTTTCATGGCGCGGCGCCGGATTTTCAGAGCGGGAAACGGATAAAGTAAAAGCCCTCGCGCTCACAAAGTACGCTTCCAGGGAATGGAACGAAAGAATATAGAAGCAAGCGGCGAGTGAATAGCGGCGAGTTAAAAACAAGTTCCTTTACAATCGCTATCCACTGAACGAAAATGACTGTCTAAGGAGAAATCTTATGATCGCATTCGTATTATGCAAGCTGGTAGCCGGTCTTGAGCAGAAGGCAGTACAGCAAATAAAGAGCGTACGCGGCGTAAAAGACGTATACCTGACCTTCGGCGGATGGGACGCCGTCCTTGTAACTGAATCCGACACCATAGACAAGCTCAGCGGCCTGATAGTGCGCGAAGTCCGCGGCATACACGGAGTACAGACGACCGAAACTCTGGTCACAACCAACTTATAACAGCGGAAAATATTATCTAATTATCCCCAGAGGTGCCACTAAATGGAAAATTCCGGTTTTTCTAATCCTGCCGATAAACTCATACTGATAGCGGACG
Source organism: uncultured Elusimicrobia bacterium (assembly GCA_903867985.1). Taxonomy (GTDB): domain Bacteria; phylum Elusimicrobiota; class Elusimicrobia; order Elusimicrobiales; family UBA9959; genus YA12-FULL-51-18. The sequence goes on from CAIPTO010000072.1 coordinate 28,449, forward strand.
ATGACGAGTCTGTGAGAGAACTCATTGAATGCGTGGTGAAGAAAGAAGGCTTCAAGGTTGAAAAAGCCGGGGACGGCGAGGAAGCCCTTCAGAAAGCCCGGCAGGTTCATCCAGACCTCATCTTATTGGATCTTATGATGCCCAAATTCGGCGGGTTTGAGACGCTCCGCGAACTCCAGAGCGATGAAACCACCGGCATCCCCATAATTATTATCACTGGCCGCTACACCGACAGATCAACTTCGGAAATGATAAAACAGGAGCCTAACGTGGTAGAATTTATTGAGAAACCCGTAAAGCCCCATGCCTTAGCCGCGGCATTGCATACAGCTCTAAAGACCCGGCCGATTCAAAAATAATATACCATCTGACAGGATTGCCATCTTGAGTAAGGTAATGCTCGCCCTGATGATTTCCCCGCTGACCGCAGCCGCGGCCTTTGCCACGGCCGCTCTGGCGTACTCCGCCCTGGCGCGCCTTCAGGCAGCCTTCCCTCTTCTACTGGGGGCGGCCCTTTACTGTCCTCTTCACTTCTATCTGCCCCGCAATCGATTTTTTTATGTCCTGGCCCACGAATTAAGCCACGCTCTCGCGGCTTTGGCCAGCGGTGTTAAAGTGAGGAAGATAAATATTGGCAGGAATGCCGGCTTTGTGACATTGAACGCCACCAATGCGTTCATCTCCCTGGCGCCATATTTCATCCCTTTCTACGCGCTCGCGGCAGGTTTAACATACTGGGTGGCAGCCTATTTTTGCGATATGTCTCCCTACAGATCTTTTTTTATCGGCGCCACCGGTTTTTTTCTGGCTTTCCATCTGCTGAACACAGGCGACATTCTGACCGGGCCCGTGCAGAGCGACCTGAAAAAGGCCGGGGGAGTTTTTTTTTCTGTCTCCATAGTGCTGCTGTTCAACAGCCTGTGCCTGGCCCTGGCGCTAAAAATGATATTTCCGGACCTCGTCTCGCTTAAGAGTTACGCAGCCGGAATTTATAGTGTGACCGGGATTATAGCCGGCTGGCTGTTCGCGGCCGCTTCTTACCTCTTCAATACTGCTAAAATATATCTGCGTTCATGAAACCGCAAAAAACCACGAGTCTGATCAAGCAGATAGCGCTAAGAATAATATTCCTCCCGCTTATCTTCGCTTTTCTTTTTCTGGTCACAGGCACAATAATCGTTAAGACAATGTTCACTCCCCTTGACCTGGAGGCGGTCGTCACCGACCAGCTACAGGGGCTCTTTAAAAGACCGGTCCAGATAGACTCCGCGAGGCTCTCGCTTACAGGCGAGATAAAGATAAAGGGGCTGAGGGTGATAGAGCCCGGACCGGAAGCTTTAAACTTTGTGACCGCCGACTACATTTTTGCCACCTACCGCCTGGCGCCGCTTTTAAACCGCAGGATAGTAATAAACAGCATAATTCTGGTCTCCCCTAAAATCGAACTCATAAAAAAATCTTCCTGCAGCTGGAATTTTTCCGATATCCTGGACGCTTATAGCCAGCCATCCGTTAAAAAAAACCGCCTGAATAAGATAGCCTCGGCTGAGATAAGGGAAGGAGTCATAAACCTTCGCTACCCCGGGGCAAAAACCGCCTACTCGTTCGAAAACGTAAATCTTACCCTTAAAGATTTTAAACCAGCCGCAGATACGCCCTTCTACCTGTCTGTTTTCTTTAAGCGAAAGGCGCTGGGCAAAGACCTGACAGGGCGCATCTACGCCGAAGGGGTAGTAAACTTCAGCGACTTCAATATGGCCAGGGCTGAAGCGAAGGATTTGGCTGTAACGTTCTCGGTTTTGAACAAATCTTTCAAGGCCGAAGGTTCAGTAAAGAATTTCAGGCGGCCAGGCATCGAGCTGACAATCCGCGCAGAGAAACTCGGCAGCTCTGACCTGTCCCCTTTTTTTAAAGGCACGTACGATTTCGCTCTGCCCCCCACTCAGTGGCAGCTGAAAGCGCAGATGGCGGAAGACAAAGCGCTTAACATGTCTGTAAATGTAAACCCCCTGAACCTCCGGGCCGACGGCTTTGTTAAATTTATCAGCAGCCGCACGGCCTATGCATTTACGATTTTTACCCCGCCCTTCAATCTGGCGGGACTAAAAAAGACGGCCCCCGACCTCCCGCTGAACGAGGCCTCCGGAATCGCCCAGCTCAGACTAAGCGTAAACAATAAGTCCGGAAAGTTCGCAATATCAAAAGTGGTCCTGACCTCCAATAAAGCCAATTTCCTTTACAAAAATCTGCACTTTGACAACCTGAATCTTTCAGCACTTTTTTCCGAGGGTTTTAAGAATAATTACCTCAACATTCAGGATGGGAAAATGGTGATGTCCGGTTTCAATATCACGGGCCTTAAAGTAACCACCCAGCTCTCCAGTGAAAAATTCACCGGCGATTACTCGGCCCTCTGGGGCGGAGATCCGATGAAAGGCCGTATCGTCATAATCAACCCCCTGACCGACAAGAAAACTGCGGAATTCACCGGCTATTCCCGGCGCCTGAACCTTAAGGAAGGACGCGACTTTCTGCTGGAACTTAAAAAAGTGAGAACCCCTGACAAGACCCGACGGCGCTATGAAGCAAATCTGGCCTGGATCAAGACCGTCAAGAACTCCATTCCCACCGGCTTCGCGTACTTTCGTCTGCTTTACAAAGCCGACTTCTTAAAACACGAATATATAGACGCGCGCAACTTCTACCTGGCCGCCAATCTCAGGAATATAGCCGGGCAGATAGAAAAGCTTAAGGGCGACGTTTCCATCCGGTCCGGAGGCGGAACCTTCTACGACGTGCAAAAAATGTCCGAGCAGGACCGCATCTACTACATTTTCTCTCTGCCGATACTTACAATGTACCGTCTCAACAGGATGGGCGCGCTCAAGTTCGGCTACAAACTCAACGATGTCAACTTCAACTCCATAGGCGGAGACTACACGCTGGACTCCGGGAAGATCAATATCCGCAATTTCTATATGGCCGGAAAAGAATTTTCCATATATACCACCGGCACTCTGGACCTCGCGAACGAGAATATTAAGTTAAAAGTTTATACAATATCAGACAAGTACTATTCCATGGGAAGCCTGCCGGAGACACTTACCGACGCCAGCGGAAAACCGGCCCTTGCCTTCACTATTGAAGGCATGATGAATAAGCCTACCATAACCATGATGAGTCCCAGAGAAGCGGGCAGCATCATAGAGGAAGCGATAAAGAAGGGCGTCGAGATGGATCTGGCGAAGATAAATAATTTTGCGGCGGGAGGCAAGTAATATGTCTAAACTTGGAAAATTCGACGTGGTAGGGCTCCTTCAGGAGCATGGCGCTATTTTAAACGGACATTTCCAGCTTCCCTCCGGGTTTCACACCCAGACCTACATACAGACTTCGCTGGTCATGCAGTACCCCAACTTGGCGCATAAAGTAGCCAAAGAGATGGCTTCTAAATTTCCCCAGGAGATAAATGTGGTGATCTCCCCCTCCGTGGGATCCATGGTCATCGGCCAGGAAGTGGCCCGCGTAAAAAAAGCCCGCTCCATTTTCACCGAGCGGATAAACGGGGTTATGGTCCTCAAGCGGGATTTCAAGATCGCGGAAGGCGAACGCGTCCTTGTGGTGGATGACGTACTCAACACAGGCCGCATGTGTTCCGAAGCCATAAATCTGGCCAGGGGCTACGGGGCTAAAGTTGTAGGCGTCGTTGCCATTGTCGACCGCTCCACCGCGGATCTCACCCTAAATGTGCCGGTCAGAGGCCTTATCTCATATCCGCTCCAACTTTTCACTCCCGACAACTGTCCGCTGTGCCGGCAGAAAATACCGCTGACCGTGCCGGGATCCACAATTCATCACGCTCACAATCAGGAATAGGACCAGAAGACAGGAGGATCAACCGTTCAGTAAAACTCCTTATAACTTCCGTTCCTCCGATCTGCCGGTCTATAATTCTTTGACTTATGAAAACCAGATTTATCGCGTTACTTTCGGATTTCGGCACCAACGGCCCTTATGTCGGTGCGATGAAAGGGGTTATTCTTTCCAAAGCTCCGTCGCTGACTATTATCGATATCACGCACCAGATACCGCCGCAGGACATACACACAGCGGCTTTTTATCTTATGGCGTCAATGCCCTATATGCCTAAGGGCACGCTTTTTATAACGGTAGTGGACCCTACGGTCGGCACCGGACGGGGGATATTGTGGGCTAAGACTAAGAATTATCAGTTCATCGCCCCTGACAACGGTATTCTGAGCTGGGTGGGGGAGCATGAAAAAATAGAGGAAACCCGCTTTATAAACAATTCGGACCTCTTTCTGCCGCGCATCAGCTCAACCTTCCACGGAAGGGACATTATGGCCCCCGTAGCGGCAGCAATAGCCAGAGGCCTTCCGGAAAAAAAGATAGGCCCCCTGCTGGAAGACCACAGGAAATTTCCTTTCCCGCGCCCTGAAAAGACCGGGAACCGCGTCATGGGCCGCATAATAGCCATGGACCATTTCGGCAACGCGATAACAAATATAACCCAACAGTATGTAAACGCTAAGTCTATTTTTACTGTGTCGGACAGGATCATCACAGGACTTAAACTCACCTACGCTTCCGTGGCGGAAGGCGAACCCCTGGCTCTGATCGGCTCCTTCGGTTTCCTGGAATTCTCCATCAGGAATGGAAATTTCGCACAAACTTTCGGCGTAAAACCAGACAGCGAAGTGGAAGTGATTACTTCCCTGGAATGACCCCCAAAAAGGACACAAATAGCATATGCAGAAATCCGCTCTTAAAACTCTTAAACTTAAATTCTCCGGGGAACGGCGTCTCAAGCAGGGCCACCCCTGGATATTTTCCAACGAACTTGAGAAGATAGACAATACCATTACGCCCGGCGAGATATGCAGTGTAATGCTTAATTCGGGCGCGCCAGCGGGCATCGGTTTTTTTAACCCGCATAGCCTCATCGCGGTCCGTCTTCTCAAGACCGGATCGCTGGAACTGGAACAGGACTTTGTCCTGAGCCGGCTAAAAAAAGCGATGGATTACCGCAAATCTATCGGCGTTATAGAGAACGGGCGGATGTTTTTCGGGGAATCGGACGGTCTGCCGGGCCTGGTGGTTGATAAATACGCCGACGTCCTGGTGGTGGAGATAATCTCCGCCGGCGCCGAGCTGCTGAAGGACGAAATAACAAAACACCTGCGCTCGCTTTACAAACCCCGCGGCATCTTCTACCGCAATACGCATGAGTTCCGCAACCTCGAAGGCCTTAAACTTTACACGGAGACAGCGTATGGCGACGTCCCGGCATCCGTCCAGATAACGGAAGACGGACTTAAATACGATGTCCCCCTTACCTCAGGTCAGAAAACGGGCTGGTATTTCGACCAGGCGGAGAACCGGACTTTCCTGAAGCCTTACTTCAAGGGGCGAAAAGTCCTGGACCTTTACACATATCTGGGAGCCTTCGCGCTGACAGCTGCGGCCTCCGGAGCCGAAATGGTCTGGGGCGTGGACTCATCTTCCGCCGCAGCGCAAGCCGCCGAACGCAACGCGAATCTTAACAACCTGCAGAAAAAAGTCATTTTTAGAAAAGAAGACGCCGAGCGGGTGTTAAGCGGACTTGCGACCGGAGAGATGCCGGAGCAGCCTGATTTTATACTTCTGGATCCGCCGAATTTCGTCAGGAGCAAGAAAAACCTGGTCCAGGCGGCTAAGCTGCTGGTACGCCTGAACACAAGCGCCATGGCCGGCTTACCCGCCGGAGGACTGCTGGCATTCTCTTCCTGCTCCCACCACATTTCCCGGAGTATCTTCCTGGAGATCCTCAGTGAAGCCGCCGCGAAAGCCGGACGCATGGCCATCCTGATGGAACTGCGCGCTCAGGCCAAAGACCATCCGATACTGCTGAATATGCCTGAAACGGAATATCTGCATTTCGCCCTTATAAAAGTCCTGTAAAATACAAAACACGCAATAAAGAACGGCGGGGAATATTCCCGCCGTTCTTTATTTGACCACGTTCAAGGCCGGATCAATACAAGATATTTTTTATAACTTTAAGGATTTCGTCCTTGCTGGAGGGCTTGGTGATGTAAGTGCTGGCGCCGTATCCTATCGCCTGCCGGATCTCAGCGATGCTCCCTTCCACAGTCAGCATGACCACAGGAATAGGTTTTGTGACCGGGTTGGATTTTATCGCCTTACAGGCATTCAGTCCGTCCATTTTAGGCATGTGGATGTCCAACATGATAAGAGACGGCAGATCCTTGGCCGCCATTTCAACGGCTTCTTCCCCATTCTCGGCCCTTATGACCTTATAGCCGGAGTCTTCCAATAACGACGCGAGACTTTCGCGCATCTCACTGTCATCATCCGCTATAAGGATCTTATTCACGATAGGCATTTATTTCCGGATCCGGCTCCCTCGCTTTTCATCAGGTGGTATTCTGGTGAGGCTTTCAGGGATGTAAAAATGCCGCGAGTTGGGATCGAACCAACGACACCTGGTTTTTCAGACCAGTGCTCTACCACTGAGCTACCGCGGCACCTGTGGTAATTCTACATTGATAATATTAGCATTTTTCGCAAAAGAGATTAAGGGTTCCCGGCAAAAAATAATATTTCAGTCTTTGCGCATGGAGTAAAACTTCTCTTGAGACCGGGCGACAGGCATCTCGCTGACAACCTTAAAGCCCCAATGCTCATATTTTTGGACGTTTTCCGCGGTCTGGGTGATCAGTGTGCAGGGAAGGCTTTCTTTTTCAGCCCTAGCCAGCATGGGCCTGATAAGCAGAGATGAGAGCTTTTTGTCTCTGAACTGCGGGCGCACGGCCACCAGGTGCAGGTACCACTGCGGCTTCTGGCCGAGACGCGCTGTCAGCGTGGAAATCACATCGTTAACCGCCCGCAGCTTTTCCATAGTTCCGGGATCTGAGAAATCTTGCGCGCTGAAGGGGTCAGGATCAGTGTCCTCCGAGTGGTCCATGCCGGGAGGGAACCAGATACTGACCGCTTCCAGACTCGGGGATATTCCCTGCCTTACAGCCCTGGGAGAGCAGGAAGTCACGAGTGAACGAAAAAATCGCTTCTTCAGGATGAGATGATCAGGCTCGTTCTGGAACATAAAGTTCCCGATAGGGTCATTGGCGCCGATGAACGCGTCAACGGTCGCGTCGGCCGCCTCATCTATCCTGCTCAATGGGACTTCATATAAATTTGTGGTAAACACAAGCAATTATCGTGAGAGATAAAACACAAGGCAGCGCCCCCCCTCTCACCGTAACCTCCTGCCGCTAAAAAATTGGAAAACAACTCCTTAATCACTATTGTACAAAAGTCGCAACATTTTATTGAATCTTGCGGAGTTCACGCTGGCCGGGTGAACGGGGCTGCGGCGCGGGAAGGCCGCCTTGGTTTTGTGGTAGAATATTTTATGGACTTACTCCTGAGACATGCCGGGACAGCCGCCGTTTCCAGAATACTTCCGCCGAAAGCGGTTTACATCCGCAATTAAAATTCATGATTACGCCCTGCTTGCCATTTATTGCTTACTTTACCCCCGCGCATATGATAATCGATAAGAAACTTCTGGAAGCCACATACGACAGATTCAACCATAAGGAATTCATACATCCTGACCCTCTTGAATTTGTTTACCATTATAAGGCGGCCGCAGACCGGGAGGCGGCCGGCTTTATAGCCGCCGCGCTGGCCTACGGAAATGTGACACAGATATTGAAAAGCGTTGAGAAGGTTATAACGCCCATGGGATCTTCCCCCAGCCGCTGGCTGCTGAAAACCTCACCGCGTGAAATAACCCGGATATTCGCTCCGTTCAAACATCGTTTCACCACCGGGCGGGAACTGGCGGTTTTCCTTATTAATATGAAGACAGCTCTGGAGAAGTACCGGTCGCTTGAAAGATGCTTTTTGAAGCATTACAAACCGGCCGAGGAAACCCTTGCCGGAGCCATTTACGCCTTCGTGAATGATTTCAATTCCAAGGCCTGCGCGCCCACTTTGACTCCCTGCCCGGAGAAAAAAAGCTCGTTCAAGCGCCTTAATCTTTTCCTGCGCTGGATGGTCAGAAATGACGAGGTAGATCCGGGAGTCTGGAAGAAAGTCTCCCCCTCAAAACTGATAATCCCGCTGGACACACATATGTTCCAGGTGGCGAAAACTATGGGGCTGACCGCCAGGAAGGACACATCCATGAAAACAGCTCTTGAGATCACCGCCGCTTTCCGAAAAGTAAGTCCTCCGGATCCGGTCCGCTACGACTTTTCGCTTACCCGCGCGGGGATAAGGCGAAACAACATTTAAGCTCAATATATTTGTTAGAATACTCACAGTGATCGGGAGGGAATAATGAAACTAAAAGGCACGCAAACAGAAAAAAACCTGCTCACGGCTTTCGCCGGAGAGTCGCAGGCGAGAAACCGCTATACCTACTTCGCGGGCATCGCGAAAAAGGAAGGTTACATACAAATCTTTAAAATATTTGAAGAAACGGCCGAACAGGAAAAAGAGCACGCCAAAAGATTCTTCAAGTTCCTGGAAGGCGGAGAGGTCCTGGTAGAAGCCGCTTTCCCCGCCGGCGTCCTGGGTACGACCAAGGCCAACCTTAAAGCTTCAGCCGACGGCGAGGCTTTTGAGTGGGGCAACCTTTATCCGAGTTTCGCAAAAAAAGCGAGGGAAGAGGGTTTTGAGGCCGTCGCCAAAGTATTTGAAGATATTTCGGTGGCGGAAAAACAGCACGAAAAAAGGTACCGCGGCCTGCATAAGAATCTTTTGGACGGCAAAGTCTTCAAGAAAGACCATAAAACAGTCTGGCGTTGCATCAACTGCGGTTATACGCATGAGGGAGAGCACGCCCCGGAAAACTGCCCGGCCTGCGCGCACCCCAAAGCTTATTTTGAAGTACTCGCGGAGAACTGGTAACATTCAAAGCGCGGAAACAAGGCGATCTAGCAGTCTAGAGGCAAAGCAGGCCGGCAATTTGGCTAAATCGCGTTACATCCTTGCCTCTTTACATCTGACATAGGAGGAACTATGGACGAAAATATAAATGAATTAAACGCGGAAGAAAAAAATCAAACTGTAAAGAGGACCGTGACCATGCAGGGCAGGCCGGTGACGCTTGTGGGCGATGAGATTAAGTTGGGAATGCCAGCCCCGGATTTCAAAGTCACTAACAACGATATGCTGCCGATGAAATTTTCCCGGACCTACAGAGGCAAGATATCCATCATCTCCGCGGTCCCCTCGCTGGACACCCCAGTCTGCGACCTTGAAACCCGCCGTTTCAACAAAGAGGCCGAACTCCTGGGCCCGGAGGTGAATGTACTGACCATAAGCATGGATCTGCCGTTCGCCCAGAAGCGCTGGTGCGGGGCGGCCGGAGTAAAAACCGTGCACACTTACTCGGACTACCAGAAAGCGGATTTCGGCAAGTCCTACGGAGTGCTTATAAAAGAACTGCGGCTCCTGGCACGCGCGATCTTCATAGTGGACAAGGATGGGATAGTGAAATACGTACAGATAGTGCCGGAAGTTTCTAAAGAGCCTGATTATGATGCGATTCTGACCGCGCTGAAAGCTTTAGTGTAGCGCCAGCACCCATGACAAGTAGTTAGTGGCGAGTGAAAATCACAGTGATTAGTTAACAGTGGCAGGTCATTTAAGTGTCAGGAACTGCCGAGCTGTATTGCTGTCGTACTGTTACGCTAACGACTAAGCTGTATCAAGGAGAAAATCACATGGCTGAGATGAAAGAGATATATAAATGCGACGCCTGCGGCAACATAGTTGAAGTTCTGCACGGCGGCCCCGGCGGCCTGGTCTGCTGCGGCGCCGACATGCGTCTCTTCTTCGAGAATACCACCGACGCTTCCAAAGAAAAGCACGTGCCGGTCATAGAAAAGACCGCGGCAGGCTACAAGGTTAAAGTAGGCGCCGTTCCCCATCCCATGGAGGAGAAGCATTATATAGAGTGGATAGAACTGGTGGCCGACGGCAAGTCCTTCAGGGAGTTCCTGAAACCGGGCGACGCGCCGGAAGCCGTATTCTGCCTGTGTTTTGAGCCTAAAGAGCTCTACGCGCGTGAATATTGCAATCTTCACGGCCTCTGGAAAGCGCAAAAATAGAGGATAGAGCGGATAATTCAAGGAGACTATTATGAAAAAATATGTATGCAAGCTTTGCGGTTATGTCTATGACCCGCAGCTCGGCGACCCGGACAATAATGTTCCTCCCGGCACCCCTTTTGAAAAAGTGCCGGCCACCTGGGTCTGCCCCTTATGCGGGGCGGGCAAAGACGAGTTTGAGCCGGAAAACTAGAAGCGCCGTAAGCCGGCATGACGGGCTGGCCCGGGATAAACCCTCCTTTTTAAAAGAACGGAGGGTTTTTATTTATATCACCCATCGACCGATGCACCACACAATAATAAATATATTGCTGTTTATTATATGTATTTTGTTTTTTAAATTAATTTTTGCTATATTTATATTAATATATTTTTACCGTAAAGGAGCGAATCCATGCTTGCAACTAAATCGACCGGAACCGTCATTCTTAAGAATTTTCTTGAAATACCCTACGACGAACTCGAGGCTATAAATCTTGAAGCGGCGGAAGCGGCGGAAACACTCCCCCACTCAGATCTTGAAAAAAAATACCGCGCGTATCTGCACAAAGAAAAGCGCATTAAGGCCGTGACTCTCTGTTTTTCAGATATCGAGGGGCGCTTTCACATGCTCGACTATGACAAGCAATACTTCCTGAAGGCGGCCGACAACCTTACTTTTGACGGTTCCTCCATACGCGGTTTTTCAGCACAGAAAGAATCAGACCTCCGGCTTGGGATAGATTGGAGCAGTATTTTCTGGCTGCCTTCCGATGTTTTCGGCCCCGGCAAGATAATCCTTTTCGCCACGGTCCTTAATCGCGACAAAACACTCTACGAATCCGATTTCCGGGCGCACCTAGCCAAACTCGCGAAAGAATTAAAAAATGCGCGCGGCATCACCGCGAACGTCGCCGCCGAAGTGGAGGGCTTCGTGGTAAACGGGCTCAACGCCGAACAGAACTATACCAAAGCCGCCGGCTTCGACCTGATCTCCACCGGGGGATACTTCCACTCCCTGCCCCTGGACCGCTTGAAAATATTCATAGACACAGCAGCCGAGTCTCAGAGAGCGATGGGGTTCAAGAACGAAAAAGACCATCCGGAGGTGGCGCCGTCGCAGTTCGAGCTCAATTTCTCCTACGCCAATGTCGTACGCGCCTGCGACATGATACAGCTCTACAAACTCGTATGCCGGCAGGTAGCCGCCAATATGGGGATGACGGCCACATTCCTTCCAAAGCCGGTTTCCGGCGTGAACGGGAGCGGCATGCACCTGAACCTCTCCTTCTTTAAGGGCGGAAAGAATATTTTTTACGATAAGAGCGGAGAGGATGGCCTGTCACCGACAGCATGGAATACCATATCAAGGATACTCAACCACGCGCAGGAACTCTCGCTCATCTTGAATTCAAGCGTGAACGCCTACCGGCGCCTGGATCCGCACTTTGAAGCTCCGAACCAGATCAAGGTTTCCTCCGTAGACCGCGGCGCCATGATACGTATTCCCGCCGGAAATGAAACATCCGCCCGCATAGAGATACGCTCAGTGGGCCCGGACGCAAATCCATACCTAGCTTTATACGCTCTGCTCCGCACAACCCTGGACGGGGAGCCCCTGACAAAAGATAAAAACAAACGCGACCGCGTGCGGTTCCTTCCGGGAAATATCTATGATGCTATACGGATATTCCGCGCAAGCGAGTTTATGAAGATGATTATGGGCGCGGCGTCGCATGAAAAGTACGCTTCGCACAAGCAGGCTGCCGCGGATCGCAGTCCGAAAGAGTTGGGATTGATAGTAAAGTCGGCGGAAGTCCTATTCCACCACGAAGTGACCAATCAAATGCTCTGGCACAAATTCTAAGACACGGGCTGAAGATTTTTTATCGCCGCAATAACTTTCTCGGGAGTGAACGGAGACGAAAACAGCCGCGCCCCCACGGCGTCCTGCACGGCGTTGGCCACCGCGGGAAGCGGACCGTTGATGCCGATCTCGGAAACAGACTTGGCTCCAAAAGGCCCGTTGGGTTCGAAAGTAGGAATAAGGATGGTTTTAATAGCCGGCATGTCGGCGGTGTTGAATATCTTATAGCGCCTAAAACTGGCGTTAAGCGGCGTACCATTGGAGGAGAACTCCATCTCTTCCGAAAGGGTGTGACCTATCCCATTCAGCACGGCCCCGTCGTTCTGGCCTTCAGCCAGCTCCGGATTTATAGCGGTGCCGCAGTCCACGCAGGAGATATAATTCAGTATCGCTATCTTGCCTGTCCCGGTATCCACCTCCACTTCCACGAAATTGGCCGCGAAAGGCGGCGGAGAAGTGTGGGCATAATGAGAGGCCGAAGCCACAATCTGGTGCTGGTCATAATAATAAAGCGAGGTATTGGCCACCTCGGAAAGGCTACAGGCCGCTCCGTCTTTCGCGACAACCTTCCCGCCCTCAAGGCGCAAATCATCAGGTTTCCTGTCCAGAATCTTCGCCGCCACCGCTATAATCATCCCGCGGACCTTTTCGGCCGTCTTCTTTACGGCGTTGCCTGAGATGAACGTGGTTGAGGAGGCGTAAGCCCCCACATCAAAGGGTGTGAGGTCGGTATCAGCTGAATAAACTATAACGTCTTCGGCTTTTACGCCGAGGACCTCGGCCGCTATCTGGGCGAGGATGGTGTCGGACCCGGTACCAAGATCTGCGGCGCCTACCATCAGGTTGAAGGAACCGTCCTCGTTCATCTTAAGCGTGGCGCTGGCCATGTCCACCTCGGGGATACCGGAGCCCTGCATCATGCAGGCCATGCCGAGCCCGCGCCTTAGCTGACCGCTCTGGTTTTTATATTTTTTCTTTTTCTCGTGCCAATTTATGGCCTTGAGCCCTGCCTCTATGCCCTCATAGAGACCGATAGACGTGATCACCTGCTCAACACCCTCACGCCCCTCGCCCATCGCCTTAAACACCGGAGAGCCCTCACCCAGGCGGATGTAGTTCTTTTTACGGAACTCCACGGGGTCCATAGCGATCTTGTTCGCCATTATGTCCATCTGCGATTCCCATGCAAAGAAACCCTGGGTGGCGCCGTAGCCGCGGTAGGCGCCGGAAACCGGCAAATTAGTATAAACGCTCTTGCCGATAAACCTAATATTATTCGCAACCTTGTACATAGGCAGTGTGTGCGAGCCGGAACACATCATGACTGTAAGCGCGTGCGAGCCATAGGCGCCGGTATTGAGCGTTATGTCCATCTCAGCATCTGTTATCGTCCCGTCTTTGCGAACCCCGGTCTTCAGCCGCACCGTGGCGGGATGGCGCGTGCGCGATGAAATAAAGGTTTCCCTGCGCGTGTATTCAATTTTAACAGGCTTCCCGGTTTTAAGCGTCAGGGCGGCCGTAATATCTTCCAGCAGAACTTCCTGTTTGGAACCGAAGCCGCCGCCGATGCGCGGCTTTATCACCCTGATCTTCTTGACGGGGATCCTGAGCGCCTGGGCCACGATTCGCCGGACGTGAAAAGGGACCTGCGTGGAAGTCCTGATGATCAGCCGGCCGAAATGGTCGAAACTTGTTATAACCGTATGCGGCTCGATGGCGCAATGCTGGAGATAAGGCATTTTATAGGTGTGCTCCACCACAAAATCGGCGTCCTTGAACCAATCACCGTTCCTGACTTCAAAATCAAATTTGGCGGCGATGTTATGCTTTGCGTCCGGAATATTTTTCGCGTCTTCCTCGTCGTGAATTATGGGCGCGCCGTCCTTAACGGCCTCAAAAACGTCAAAAACAGCCGGCAGGATCTCGTATTCCACCTTTATCAGCTTCAGCGCCGCTTCCGCGGCCTCGGGAGTCTCGGCGGCCACGGCGGCCACGCGGTCGCCGACAAAACGCACTTTATTATCAAGCACATATGAATCGTAAGGCGAAGGCTCAGGATACCCCTGGCCGGCCGTGGTGTGCGGCACCCGGGGAACGTTCTTATAGGTCAGCACGGCTTTCACCCCCGGGACCTTTTCGGCTTCACGGGTGTCTATTTTTTTGATACGGGCATGGGCGTAATGGCTCCACAGTATGCGGCCGTAAAGCATCCCGTTAATATCCACATCGTCGGTAAAAACAGGTTCGCCGCAGGCTAGGCCTAAAGCATCCATCTTCAGCACGCGCTTGTTAACTACCTTTAAATTTTCAGTTTCCATAGTTTCTCCGTTGTTATAGACAAAGCCGGCTGGAAGTAAAGCAGCTCGGATGCAAGGCAATTTAGCTGAATTTCTTAATCGCTTTACCTCTAAGTCGCCGCATTGCCTTCCATCTAAACTGCTAGCTGGCCTTGCCTCTAAATCGCTTTTCACCGTTCTTAATTCTTTTCGCGGCCATCCGAACGGCCTGTATCTGTTTAACGTAGCCGGTGCAGCGGCAGAGATTTCCATCAAGATATTTCCGAATTTCCTCTTCGGACGGTTCGGGATTCGCGTCGAGCAGATGTTTAGAGGACAGTATCATGCCCGGGATACAAAAACCGCACTGTACAGCCCCGGCTTCCACAAAAGCTTCCTGGAGCGGATGGGGATTCTGGACCGTGCCTAAGCCCTCTATCGTAGTGATCTCACTTCCATGAGCGGTGAACGCCGGTATAAGACAGGCAAGCGCCGGCTTACCGTTAAAAATAACGGTGCATGACCCGCAGTCGCCGGTATCGCAGCCTTTTTTTACGCTCTTGTAGCCGTGGCGCCGCAGGGCGTCCAGCAGGAATTCCGTATTCTTCACGCTGAAACTTTTCTTTACGCCGTTGATACCCAGGCATATCTCAAAAATTCCATTAACGGCTTTGAGTCTGGCGTTCTCTTTTTTCATTTTTTCCTCTCAGATCCCGTTTAAAAATCTTTTGAAGAGGCTGGAGGCCGCTTCTTTCTTAAATTCGCTCGCGCGGACGCCGTCCAGGTCACGCGCAAATTCCAGCGCAGCCGCATCTACGACTCCGGAAGTGAGTTTACCCCCGGACAAGGCCTTCTCTGCTGCCTGGGCACGGAACGGCTTTGGCGAGAGCGCCCCCACCGAGATCCGGACTTCTTTCACCACCCCCCCTTTTACCGCTGCCGCCATAAAAAGCGTAAAATAGGCCTCCCAACTGGCCTCAGTCTTGGCGAATTTCTCGAACCGGCAGACCCAGTTCCGGGTTTTCCCAGGGATAATTACATCAAGGATCAGGCAGTCGCGCCCCGGCCTTAATTTAAAATCTCCGCCGTAGATATCGGAAAACAGATATGTTTTTACGCCGATTCTGGAGAGCACCCGGACCCTGGCATCCAGCCCCATCAGGACCGCCGGGAAAATATTAAACGAATGCGGTCTGGCGATATTACCGCCTATGGTGGCCATATTGCGGATGAGCTGGCTTGAGCACCGGGCCGCCGCTCCGGATATAGTCCCGCCGGCCCACCCCCTGACCAGTTTTGAATTATCGATATCGTCAAAGGTCGCCATCGCACCGATCACAAGATCAGCCCCCTGTTTTTTAATGTAGTCCAGAGGCAGATTTTTCAGGTTGACGAAATTCTCCACTGTTTCAGGCAGGGTTTTAGCCACCAGGGTCCCCCCGGCTACGGCCAGAGCTTCAGCTTTACGGCTTAATAGCCAGGCTAGCGCGGCTTTGGGCGTTTCTGGAAAACTGCAATACTTAATATTGTTCATAATTTTTCCTCATACCTGCGACTATCCGGCCACTTGCGACATGCGACCGGTCAAGATCACAGAGTTCAGAGCCCTTTCAAGCAGTACGCCGGACATCTCCCTGCGGTAAGCGGCTTCGGACCGCGCGTCAGTGATAGGCGAGACCTCGGTTTTAACCAGTGCCGCGGCCGTACGGGCGTTATCGTAATTGAGGACGCGCCCTTTCAAATAATTTGCGGTTTTTACAGCCATTAGCGGCACTGGCGACACTGAAGCGAGAGTTATAGAGGCGGACCGCACTTTCTCACCGTCAAGTTCCAGGGCGACAGCCACCGACGCCTTGGCAATGCCGAAATACGCCCTTGGACCGAGTTTTAAATAGACGCCGGCGTGCTTCCACTTGGGCACCTCAAAAGCCGTTATCAATTCGTCCCTGCGCAGCACGGTCTTTTTGGGCCCGCTAAAAAAATTCTGCAGGGCTATTTTACGCTTTTTGCCTCCGAGCTCAAGCCAGACGTCGGCTCTTTCCGCGCAAAGTGCGCAGACGCCATCCGCGCAAGGACTGGCGGTGGCGGCATTGCCGCCGATTGTGGCCATGTTTCTTAAAGAGGGGCTGGCAAAATGCGGTATGGCGGAACGGAGGGCGGGAAGCCACCGGCTTATAAGTCCGGAACCGCTTAATTCCGATATTTTGACGCCGGAACCGATGATCAGGGAATTTTTTGTTTCTCTTATTCCCTTCAATTCTTTGATGTCGCTTATATCCACCCAAACCTGCGACGCATCCATACCCGCGTTAGATCCGGATACAAGGTCGGTGCCGCCAGCCAGGTATTTTCTGGAACCGCCGGGAGCGGGCGGCAACAGCCAAAGCTCTTTCAATGTTCCTGGTTTTAAAATTAGTTCAGGCATATTGTGATCGCCATATGCTTTAAGCTATGAGCTGCGGAGAGATTATAGATCTTACACCTACGACAATTTCTGAGCCTTCCGCACCGCGGACACAACCTTTTCATAACCGGTACAGCGGCACAGGTTGCCGGTCAATCCGCGCTTGATATCTTCCACGGTCGCGTCTGGATTTTCTCTTAAAAGCGCTTCCGACGCAATAATCAGGCCGGGCGTGCAGAAGCCGCACTGCACGGCGCCTTCTTCCATAAAAGTTTTCTGCAGGGGATGCAAGCCGCCGTCACGGCCTTTAAGTCCTTCAATAGTGATTAAACGCTTGCCCTGGAGTTGAATGGCCATCATCAGGCATGAGTTGACGGCTTTGCCGTCAACGAGCACCAGGCAGGCGCCGCATTCACCTTCGCCGCAGCCCTCCTTGGTCCCTTTAAGACCGAGGTCCAGACGGATAAATTCGATAAGGGATCTGGAGGAATCCAGGTCCCGTTCCACCTTTTCCCCATTCACGAAACATTTGAGGGAGAATTTAGCGCGGTGCGTTATTTTTTTATTCTTTTCGGTCACGCGTATGCCTGTTCTAAAAATCAAAGCCCATTCCGACCAGGAACTTCACGCCGCTCAGCGTCAGCGTGTCGGATTCTCCGGAGACGCCGCCGCGCGTAAAGTTCATGGTGTTCAACTCGTAGCGCAGTTCGGCCACGAGTTGGGTTTTATCCGCTATCCGTATCCTCATACCTACGGGTACGCGGACCATTAAGCCTAGCGCTAATTCTTCCGTGGGCTTAACAAAGGCGCCATTGGTATAGCCTTTGACATAAGGCAGCGTGAGCGAGTTGAGCGACATCCCGATGCCAAATCCGAAATAGGGGTCGACCTTCTCTCCGGGATGTCTGATAAGCAGATCGCCGCTGATACCGAATGTTTTAACTGTGGCGTAATCGTTGGTATAGAACTCCATACTCCCTGGAGCGGCGCCGTTGAGGCTCCAGGTGGTCTTCTGAGCCGCTATATTACGTTTTTCATAAGAGAATTCCAGATCTCCGCCCAAGGCTCCTCTTCCAAAGCCGCCTACGCGGAAAGCGATAGGGCCGAAGCCTTCGGTGACGAGCTTTTCGAATTTAACGCTTCTGTAATTACTGGAAGCATAAGCCGCTAAAGGATTACCTAGAGAAATACCCAGGGCGTTATTATAAGTGTTATCAAGCTGTATATTCCCTTTGGAATTAGCAAACTCTAGGTCCATTTTAGGAGAACCGAAACCCATAAAGACATCAAAGAAGCCATACTGATGTTTTCCGCGCGGCTGCCTGACGGCGGCTGTCTGTTTCATGACGGGCTGTTCATAAGCAGGCTGCTCATACGGCTGCGCGTACGCGGACTGCTGGGACTGGCCCGTGGCCGCGTCACCCACCCAGTCCTTTTCCAAATCCACCTGAGAAGCGCCTATGGCTTGCGCGGTTTCGGTTTTTATAAGACGTGCATTAACCTCTATCTTGCCGGCCTGCATTTCCACCAGGGTGCCGGTAACAATAGCCTGCACGCCCAGCAGTTTCCCCAGCTGCTGGGTAGAAGTGGCGTCCATCATGCCGGTGGACTGGAGTTTGAGCTCACCCATGACCTTATCCAGCATACTGCGCTCCACAACCTCAAATTTCTGCTGCTTTATCAGGCGCATAGTTATGCGTTCCGACACTATGGCTCCATCCTTAGCCGCGACCCGGCCGTCAGCGTATGAGAAAGGCAGAATTGCGATCTTCTTATTGGTCAGGGTGGTTCCCGCCTCGCTTATTTCCCTGGCTATCTGATCGTATTTATCTTCAGCGAAACACAAGCTGTTTAAATTTAAAAATAAGGCGCCCAATATAAGAACTCCGGCAATTTTAAATCTGCTCATCATTCTACCCTCCTAAAGTTCAACCTGCGTTTTTAAAGATATTTTTGATTTATTTTTTCTTGAGCCCGCCCCAAACCTTTTCAGGCAAGATGGGAACGCTTTTCACCCTGACACCGGAAGCGTTCCTGACCGCGTTAGCAATAGCCGGGGCCACGCCAATTAAAGGGACTTCGCCCATGCCTTTAGCCTTATACGGGCCTTCGGCATAGGGCTTCTCTATAAAAGTTATATCATATTCCGGTTTATCGGAGGTAGTGGCCATCACGTAGTCGGTAAAATTAGGATTGAGCATAATGCCGTTCTTGTACAACAGGTTCTCATAAACGGCCCAGCTCATGCCCTGCAATATGCCGCCCTGCGCCTGCCCCTCCGCGAGTCTTGGGTTTATGATCCTGCCTACGTCATATGCCGCACAGATCTTAATCACTCTGGTCACGCCTGTTTTCAGGTCTACTTCAACCTCCGCCACATCGGCGGAGTAGGAATAGGTCACATAGGCGTCGCCCTGACCGTCACCCATGTTGTAATACGTATGGGGCGACACATACCAGCCCTGCTCGCCCATTTTCATGCGAAGGTTCCAGCATTCTTTGACAACTTCGGCAAAAGTAACCGACACTTCTCCTATAGAGAAGACGCCATGGCAGGCACTCATAGGTTTAGAGCCTTCGGCGCCCTTGGCTAAAAGAAGATTAAAAGCGGTCTTGAAGATGTTCGCCCGCATCGGCGCGGCGGCTTCTATAATGGCGTTACCGCTCATCAGCGTGGTGCGGCTGGCCACGGTGGGGCCGGAATCCGACACTTTGGAAGTGTCCACTTCCTCCAGTTTTATATTCTCGTAAGGGGCGTTAAGGGTCTCGGCGCAGATTTGGCTGAGCACGGTCAAAGCGCCCTGGCCTATCTCTGCATTGCCGACATTTACCCCGACGGTAGCGTCTTTATAAATATTAACGTACGCGCCGGCGCGGTCAAGATACCGGCCCTTGGCGCCAAGGCCCACGCCGTAATAGGCCACAGAAACACCCATGCCCCGCGCAATGTCACCTTTAGACTTCGGCATTAAGCCTTCAGCCTTTCTAATATCCCAGCCGGATTTCTTCTTCACGGTTTCAAGAAGTTCCTCAAGTCCGCAGGAATCCCCGATCGTCTGACCGGTGGCGGTTTTATCGCCAGTGCGCAGAATATTTTTCATGCGCAACTCTACCGGATCAATTTTCAGCTTGTGCGCCAATTCGTCCACCAGCGATTCCTGCGCGAAACAGATCTGCGGCTGGCCGAAACCGCGGAAAGCGCCGCAAGGAACCTTATTGGTGGCCGCGGCATAGGCTTCTATGCGGATATTATCGATCTTGTAAGGCCCGGCGGAGTGCACGGCGCCCCGCCAGAGAACTATTGGTGAAAGGGTGGCGTAAGCGCCCCCATCCAGAACATATTTCACCACGCAGCCGGTGATCTTCCCGCTCTTGTCGGCCGCGTACGTCACCCTTGACCACGACGGATGCCGCTTGGACATGGAGTTAAAATCCTCTTTGCGATCGTAAATGAGCTTAACCGGACGGCCTGTCTTAAGGGCGCACAGGGCAGCGTGCGCCGCCACAAGAGCCGGAACATCTTCTTTGCCGCCGAAACCGCCGCCGGTCACGGTTTGTATGACCTTCACTTTGTGATAACCAAGGCTGGCTGCGGCCGCGACTCCGTCCAAAACATAGAACGGGCACTGGGTAGAACTGTAGATGGTCAGGCCGCCGTCGGATTCCGGCACGGCGACAACGCCCTGGGTTTCAAGATAAGCGTGAACCTGGTAATTGGTGGTAAATTCATCTTCCACCACGGCATAGGCTTCTTTAATGGCTTTGTCCGGGTCGCCTTTCTTAATGATAAATTTGGCAAAAATGTTGTCGTCGCCGTGAAGTTTTATTGATTTTTTTTCCAAAGACTTCAGCGGGTCCTCGATGAATGGAAGCTCTTTATATTCCAGCTCGATAAGCCGGGCCGCTTTCTTAGCGGCATTTTGAGTGTCCGCCACCGCCAGAGCCACGGTTTCGCCCTGAAACCGCGCTTCTTTCTCAGGAAGAAAGGGATAATCGTTCACGACCATCGGCCATTTATTTACGCCTTTCACGTCCTTATATGTAACTAAAGTCACATAACCTGGAACTCTCCGGGCTTTGGAGTCGGAAATGGAAAGTATTTTTATGCGGGGTTTGGGGCAACGCACAGCTGCCGCGTACAGCATGCCGGAGAATTCCTGGTCGGCAGCGTATTTAGCCCGTCCAGTCGCCTTGATAAGCGCATCTTTCCTGGGCAATGATTTTCCGACATAAGAAAGGTTTGCCATAAAATTATTTGTGCCTGGTGCTTTGAAGACTCGCAACATCTGCCGCACTGTCTTGCTGCCGCGCTGCCGCGCTATCCGCCACCCTCATATGCTTGCCATCTTTGTTGTAATACAGCATTATTATCTGAGCTATCACCGAAACTGCTATCTCGCCAGGCGTCTTGCCGCCCAGATTGAGCCCAATAGGCGAATAGACCCGCGTATCCTTGAGCGGATAAAGTTTTTTCTGACCTACCACGCGGAATACTTCCCGCACTTTATCGGCGCTGCCGATCATTCCGATATAAGCCGCCTTTGTCCGCATAACCGCTTCAAGGCATTCCCTGTCCAGGGCGTGGCCACGCGTGACGATGACGACATAGGTATCCTCGTCCACGCCGGCGCGCGCCACGGCTTCATGCGGCCTTTCAAGAATGATAGCGGAAGCGTGCGGAAATCTTTCCTTGCTGGCGAATTCCGGCCTGTCATCGGCCACAAGGTACGGATAGCCGGCCATATCCGCGGCTGCGGCTATCTTCATTCCCACATGGCCCGCGCCCAGTATTAATATTTTAAGCGGGCTCTTGTATATGTCTATAAATATTTCCACGCGGCCCATACATATCATGCCGGTGTTACCCTTGGGTTTTAGGTCGAAAATAAACTTACCCCCGACGCCTTTCTTAATGCAGATCACGGCCTGCTTTATCGCCAGGGCCTCCAGGGTTCCCCCGCCGACAGTACCCTCTATGGACCCGTTCTCGAATACCAGCATTTTGGCGCCAGCCTCGCGCGGCGTGGAACCGTCAACGGAAATAACGATCACGAAAGCGGCATTCTTCCCCCCGTCCACAGCTTCGCCCAGTATTTTTATGAGATTCCTTGATTCTTTCATTATTTCAGCACCCACTCGTCAAGTTTTTTATCCGTACCGTATTCCATGATCTCTACCGCTGTTGAATCCTTTCCAAGGGCTTTAGCCCAATCGTTCGCCACTATCTTCACCAATTGTTCCTGCTGGGATCTCTCAAGGTTGTTAAAACGCTTGTCCACATAAACACACAGAGCGTCATCCTTATAACCGATATCGTCTACGCCCAGCTTACTCAGCTCACCCGCCCCTTTTTCCTTTATCTCCCGTATCATACCGTCCTTTACATCACCAGTAATCGCGCCTGTTTTGACCTGCGCGACATGTAGTTTGGCAGAAAACGAATTCTCGACTAATTTGCCGGCTATGGCAAGAGAAAGAACGACAAATAATATTTTCAGCAGAGGTGAGCGCTTTTTTTCAACTTTTATAGATTTAGCTCCGGCGTTAAATCTTACACCGTACGACGGGGGAACATTCGCGTTCCCACGCGCTTGCATTAAGGCCCTATAATACCTGTTAATACCGCCCATACTCGTCACCTCATTCATGCTGCAATCGTTGAATCTAGAACATTATATAAATTATGCGCCGGTCCCGTGTGTTCCGCTGCCCGGACATTCCTCATAGTTATGGGCAAAGGCTGTTTTCGATTATCTCAAACCCGCCAGCCGCTGACCAATTTCCGAAGCGAGAATCTGCGGCTCGTCCGTACCTATGCGCGCCCTTTTACCGCTCTTCAGTTTTAATTCCACCGCGTCCAGTCCGGCAACATTATACAGCCACCCATCGCCTATACTTCTTACCCCCCATCCAGACATCCAACAATTACGCACGGCTTCTACGGAACTTATGTCTTCCAATCTGAATTCTTTTTTTATCCAGCCGATTCCAAAATTTATCCGTATTGATACGTCGTCAACTTCCACGGTGAGATTCCTGAAGCCTAAATACATGCCCAACGCCAGAAGCGCCAGCGGGCAAGATACTATAAATTGTTTCGCTATATACCCTACAACAACCGCGCCAATCAAACTCGCCAAAGCCATACCTTTCATCAGATTGCTGTTTTGCGTATGTTTATACATGGTCACCTTGTCTGAACTAAAGCTATAAAATCTCCAGCTTAAACTGCTGAATTAAAGAAAAATCCAGTATACTATCCCATTTATCAGGGTCAGCGGCACGCCGGCCATCGCGAATTCCGTAAAGGTCAGGGTCTCCCCGGCTTTTTTCTCGGCATTCTGGATGATGATGACATTGCTGGCCGCACCCAGGATGAACATGTTTCCAGCGATAGTTGAACCGGCGGCCAAAGCCATAAGTTGCCTAGTTCCGGCACCGGCGTGCGCAAGCACTGGCATATATAAAGCGACCAGCGGCACATTAGAGATCAGCTGGCTCACGGCCACACTCACGGCGAGTATCATGGACGTGGAGGCGATTTCAAGGCCGGAGCGCGCAATTACCCCCTGGAAGAAGCCGACGTCCCACACGCTTTTCATCAGGATGAACATAGCCGCGAAAAAAAGAAGCGTGCTCCAATCCGCCTTTTTCAGCAGTTCCACCCTTCGCGGACTGAAAATGAGCGGCGGCAGCATGGCCGCCAACGCAATATAAGTGAGTTTAAAATTCGCGGCAGGAACTAAATAAACAGCCAGAATCTTAACGGCAACCATTACACTCAGAACTATAAGCGCGACTCTGGAAAGAAAACTGAGGTAATGATCCTTTATAGGCTCCTGTGAATGCACGAGCGCGACTTTAGAAAAATGCCCGCTGTACATAATCCTCAGCATTAAAAAAGCGAAAACCAGATTCAGAACCGTGGGAATAAAAAGGTATCTGAAGAAAGTAATGAAAGGCGCCGCCACGCCGCCGTTCACGGCCACCAGAAGATTCTGCGGATTGCCTATAGGGCTCATCACGCTCCCCGTGGTAATACCGAACGCAAGCGTCAGCAAAAGAATCTTCGGAGACATTTTGTGCTTTTTAGCCAGCAGCAGAACCACTGGCGTACCGATAATAGCCAATGTGTCGTTCATCAACGCGGCGGAAGCGAAGGCAGAGCCAAAAAGCACAAAGAACACCAGCTGATCAAGCGATTTGGCCCGTTTGAACAAAGAATACTCCAGATGGGCCAGATAACCGCTAATTTCAAGCGCGGCCCCGACCACGAACATACCGAACAGGAAAAAGATAACATCAAAATCTATCGCGCGCAGAGCCGCAGCCGGGCCGATATCTCCGGACAGCAGCACGGCGGCCGCGCCCGCAGCCATCACCTGCCAGATCTCAAACCGGAAACGCCCCACCTGCCGGATGGCAATCAGTACAAAAACAATAATGAGGATGATTATGGGAAACATAATGTAACGCGTAAGTACGACAGCAAAACAGCATGTCAGACAGCAGCGCAATTGAGAGTCAGACGGATTTACCGCCCACCAGTTGCTACCCCTTTAGTTGCTGGTACTCCTCCGGTGTGTCGAAGTCGCGGATAACGCCTGCATCTTCCACCACGAGATCCATAACTTTCACCAGCTGGTGATGCGTGACCCAGTGCAGGCCTTTTTCATGCGGACCGTCAAAACAAAGCTGAAAATATTTTCGCGGAATAATTATTGGATGCCCGCGTTTAAAAGAAAGAGGGTCAGAGGACTTGAAGACCAGAGGATTGGAAACAGGTGAAGTTGCAGCGCTATCTTGCTGTCGTACTGTCTTGCTGTCGCGCTGTCTTGCTGCCGCGCTTCCCTGTGCCGCGTCACGCCGGCACTTGGGAATAATAAGCGAATCTTTGTTGGAGCGCCAAAAATCGGCTATCAGTTTAAATGTTTCCGGCTTTATAAGAGGCTGGTCCACCAGGCAGATCATAACCGCCTCAGCCCTGGGGTTGACAAGTCTCAGGGCCGCCCTGACCGAAGCTATCTGCCCAAGTTCCGGAGTTTCGTTGAAAGCAATTCTTATCTCTCCGGGTTTCCACGCGGCAAGCACTTCTGCGCGACTGGTACCTAGAACAACGATAGTCTCCGTTACACCCGCAGCACTGACTCCCTCGCATACCGATTCCAGAAAATTCCGCCCGCCATACTCAAGCAGCGCCTTTGTCCGGCCCATTCTGGAGGATCCCCCGCCGGCCAGCACTAAAGCGCTTATCATCGAGCAGCCTTTTCCACCAGCTTTCTGGAAAGTTTATTGGCGCGTTCCGCAAGCCTGAACTCATCGACATTGACGAGTCTGCCGTTCTTGACCACGATCTTGCCGTTCACGATCGTATACTTGGTCCTGTGCCCGGCGCCGCAGAAGAGCAGCGAAGCCAGCGGATCCGAACCTGAGCCGGCGAAGTCCAGCCCGCTCACGTCGAAAACGGCCAGATCGGCGGCCTTACCGGGCTCTATGGAACCGATGTCTTTGCGGCCCAGCACTTCCGCGCCGCCCAGAGTTGCTATTTTAAAAACATCTCTCGCCGGCATGGACTCCGCGCCGGACTTAACGCGGTGAACCAGCATGCACTGGCGCAGTTCGCCCAACATATCCGAAGAGTCGTTGGAGGCGGAACCGTCCACAGCCAGTCCGACCGGCACTTTGTTATCCAGAAACATTCGCACGGGCGCTATGCCGGAGCCTAGACGCAGATTGGAGGACGGGCAATGTGCCACGCCCGTTCCGGTAGCCCCCATCCTTTTGGCCTCACCCTTGTTTAAATAAACGCAATGGGCGAACCAGGCGTTACCCTCGGAAACCCAGCCCACCGATTCCATATAATCAAGCGGGCGCATCTTGAAAAGTTTAAGGCAGAAAGCTTCTTCATCTATAGTTTCGGCCAGGTGTGTATGCATCCTGACGCCCCACTTTTTGGCCATCTCGGCGGTAAGCTTCAGAAGCTCAGTGGTCACGGAGAAAGGCGAGCAGGGCGCCATAACCATCTGCGTCATGGGAAATTTATTTTTATCGTGGAATTTATGTACCAGGCGCTCGCAGTCCCTCATGATAAAATCCTCGCTCTGCACCACAGAGTCGGGCGGTAAACCTCCCTTTGAGCGGCCGCGTGACATTGAGCCGCGGGTCGGGTGGAAGCGCATGCCTATTTCCCGCGCGGCTTCAACCTGTGTGTCAATAAAAAAACCGCTGTTCTTCCTGGGAAAAAGATAAAGATGGTCGGTACTGGTCGTACAACCGGTCAAAAGCAGTTCGCCCAGACCAACCTGGGTGCTGGCGTAAACTGCCTCAGGTGAGATATGACGCCAAATCTCATAGAGATAAAGGAGCCAGTCAAACAGCTTGGCGTCCTGCACGGCGGGGAGGTTGCGCGTCAGAGTCTGGTAAAGGTGATGATGCGTATTAACAAAGCCGGGCAGGACCACGCAGTTCTTAGCGTCTATTACAGTATCTGCCTTAACTTTGAGACCTTTACCGATCTTTTTTATCTCAGGGCCCTCAATATAAACATCGCCGCCCTTAATTTCCCGGCCTTCGCTATCCATTGTCGCCAGGACCAAAGCGTTCTTTACAAGTATAGACTTATAAGCCATGATCGCTCCTTATAAAACCCACCATCACTATATTATCTAAAATTTGTTCGTCGGATAACCATATGTTTGTATCGCGCCTGTTTTTGTGGAATAATATCAGAAGGTTATGCCTTTTCTCAAATTAAAGAAATCTCTTAACGGTCTTAAGGAGCTCAGGGACTTCGATCCGGGCCTCTCCGACCTTGCCGCCCTGCTGATCGGAGCCAAGCCGGTGCTTTACACCGATTTCTCCGTCGCCGGCTGGCCCTATATAAAAGAACTGTGCGAAGCGCTAAAACTCAAGCACCTTATGCCGGAACCAGTTTATGGAACTGCGGGCTTCAAGGCCGTACCGGGTTCCGGAAAACGGATGCTGCTTATAGGTAGAAACAACAAAATCCTGAAAGATGCCGCCAAAAGCTGGCACCGCTCCCCCACCGACCCGGCCTGGGGCCTTCTGCTCGGCTACCCGGAATGCTGTGTTAAGGCCTATATAGAATGGCGCTCGGTCGCGGACAAGATTGACCTGGTTAATTTTACCCTGGGCAGAACCCGGAAAAAAGAGCGCTATCACTTCGGACTGAACAATATCTTCAATTATTTCTCGCGGCTGACCGGAAAACCGGCCGATATGGAAGGCTTCGCGCGCATAAGAGCGGCCAATAAAAACCTGGACATTTCCACTTTGCAGATAATAAGCTGGCACCCCTGCGCCTATGACTGCGGGCCCAGCGCAAAAATCGCCAAAGAGATCTTCGCATTCCTTCACCATTATCTGCCCGGGCGCGCGGCGGAACTAAAAAGCCGCCTTGCAAAACCGGTGCTCTTTCGTGATAAATACGAATATCTGCTTTTGGACGGCCTGGCGAAGGGCGCTGAAGTCCGCTACCGCGGTATAGCCGAACCGGAAGGCCTGCTGCCTAAAGACCTGGCGCGCAAGATAGCGGCCGGCAATATACTTAACGCGGGAAAGGACTGCGTAACGGTATTCAAAGGTTCCAAACCGCTTTATGAAATATTTTCAGACAGGCCTTTTTCGCTCTTAAACTTCACGACTTCGCAACGATAATGCCAAAAATTATAGAATCTATGATGATCCGGGCCGTTTGATAAGAATAGCTCTCAACACGGCACCGGCATAGCCCGGGCCGTCGGATGAGCATAGCTCTTGATACGGCACTGGCATAGCCTGGAGAAAAACATGTCCGAAAAAATAAATTTCCTTTCAGAAGCTCAACTTAAATCGGAGGCTGAGCGCTGTCTGTATTGCGAAGAAAAACCATGCAAAGCAGCCTGCCCAGCGGACTGTTCCCCGGCTGACTTCCTTATGGCGGTCCGGCAGATGGAAAGATCCGACTTCAAGAGGGCGGCCAAGCTGATTATGGGGCACAACACTTTCGGCGGAGTCTGCGGCGCCGTCTGTCCCGACTGGTTCTGCGTGAAAGCCTGCTCCAGAAAACTTTTTGACAATCCGATAAATATTCCCGCCGCCCAGGCGGCAATTGTGCAGAAGGCCAAAAGACTGGGCGTTATGAGTGGCTTTAAAAACACGAAGTCCAATGGTAAGAAAGTGGCGATTATCGGCGCCGGACCGGCAGGTTTCGCCGCGGCCGCGGCCCTCGCGCAACTGGGCTACAAAGTGGATATTTTTGAGAAAGATAAAAAAGCGGGCGGCGCTTGTAATCTTATACCGGACGCGCGCTTCCCAAAGGAAGTCCTGCGCAGTGAAATAGAATTCATAAAAACTCTGGGCGATATCCGCATTAAAACGAGTGCGGCCGTCAAAACACCAGCCGCCCTGCTTAAGAAGTATGACTCGGTCATAGTGACGGCAGGGGTGGAAAAACAGATAAAATTGAACATTGAGAACGAAAACCTCGGCGTGGAAGGCCTGGAATACCTGCGTAACACCTCTAAATATAAAGTGAAGGGCAAAAATGTTGGCGTAATAGGCGGCGGCGCCGTAGCAGCCGACTGCGCCATGAAGGCACTGGAACTGGGCGCGGCCAAAGCGGAGATCTTCACCCGCAAGAACATCGGTGATATACAACTGCCGGAACGCGAATTGCGCGACATACTCAAAGCCGGTATAAATATAAACGCTAAGAGCCGCATTACCGCCATACTAAAAAGCGGGAAAGGAATAAAGATCCTTCGCCTCGACAATAAGGCGAAGGATCTACCGGGTACGGAACAGACACGCGCGGACGTGAATTTAGTGATTCTGGCAATAAAAAATATTCCGGTCTTTAACGACCAAAAGCAGAATGGAGTGTTCCTGGCCGGAGACTGCCGCAACGGCGCGTCCACCGTAGTGGAAAGCGTAGCTTCCGGAAAGAACGCCGCCATGGAAGCCCACACTTTCATGCAGGGCGAGAAAGCCCACTCTACTCCTAACAACCTCAAAAGCGTCGCCATTCTCAAGGGCAGAGACATGCTGCCAGTTGATCTGACTACTGACTTTTTCGGCCGCAAGCTCCGTTCCCCTTTCATCATCTCAGCTTCCCCCCATTCCGACGGATACGATCAGGTGAAGCTGGCCTACGAGGCCGGTTGGCCCGGCGTTGTGATGAAAACCGCTTTCGACGGCCTGGACATCCACATCCCCGCGGAGTACATGGTCACGTTCAGCGATTCCACTTACGGTAATTCCGATAATGTTTCAGGCCACGCGCTTGACCGCGTGTGCCGGGAAGTGGCGAAACTCGTAAAAGAGTATCCTGATCGCCTGACTGCGGCCTCCACCGGCGGCCCTGTTACTGGTAACGACGAAGCTGACCGCAGGGTCTGGCAATCCAACACGTTAAAGCTTGAGCGGGCCGGAGCTATGGCTGTTGAATATTCCCTCTCCTGCCCGCAGGGCGGCGACGGCACAAAAGGCGACATCGTATCGCAGGACCCGGAACTGGCTGCCAAGATTATCGGCTGGATTATGGAAGTCTCAGACCCGGAAGTTCCAAAACTGTTTAAACTGACCGGAGCTGTAACCGCCATCTATCAGGTGGTGGACGCCATACGTAAAGTCTACGAAAAGTATCCGCACAAGAAGGCCGGCATCACGCTGGCTAACTCTTTCCCGGCGCTGGCTTTCCGAAAAGGAGGCGGATCGTGGGACGAAGGAATGATAGTGGGAATGAGCGGCGAAGGCGTAACGCCTATCAGCAATCTGACCATCTCCAAAGCTTCAAAGCTCAATGTCCCGATCTCCGGCAACGGCGGGCCCATGGATTACAAAGCCGCGGCCCACTTCCTGGCCCTGGGCGCCAGGTCGGTGCAGTTCTGCACCATCGTGATGAAGTACGGCTTTGGGATAATTGATGAACTGAATTGGGGACTCAGCCACCTGCTTGAGGAAAAAGGCCTCAAATCTGTGGACGAACTTATCGGCATAGCACTGCCAAAACCCGTCACTGATTTCATGGATCTATCCCCGGTGAAGGGCATTCCGGAGGCCGACGGAGAGCTCTGCATGCACTGCGGAAACTGTCTCCGCTGCGGCTACCTGGCAATAAGCCTCGACGGTAATAAGATCCCAAAGGCTGACGCCTCCAAATGCGTAGGGTGTTCCCTTTGCGTTAAAAAGTGCTTCGCCGGCGCGCTGAAGATGCGGAAGCGCACTCCGGCCGAGCAGGCGCGGACGCCTGAATAAGGATTTATTATGAAAAAAAACATCCTGATCAAAAATGCGACAATAGCCACGCTGGGCGCGACCAACAGACTGCTCAAAAACCACGCCATCCTGGTGGAAAACGGCCTGATAAAAAAAATAGCCCCGCAGAAGTCTTTTAAAGGAAAATACTCGAAAGTGATAGACGGCGCAGGCAAGCTGGCCATGCCGGGTTTTATTAACGCCCACATGCATTTCTACAGCACCTTCGCCAGAGGGCTCGGCAAGGCCTCCCCTTCCAGGAACTTCACCGAGATACTTGAGAATCTCTGGTGGCGCCTGGACAAGAAACTTACCAATGCCGATTCCTATTACAGCGCGGTCATCCCGCTCATGGACGCCGTGAGGAAAGGCACTACCACGCTTATAGATCATCACGCCAGCCCCTTCGCGGTAAAAGGCTCGCTTAAAGCTATAGAAAAAGCCGTAAGGGAAACCGGCCTGAGGGCCTCGCTCTGCTACGAACTTTCCGATCGGGACGGCAAAGATATAGCGCAGGCGGGACTTGAAGAGAACACTGAATTTATAAAATACGCCGCCGCTCTAGACGACAACCGCATCAAGGCGATGTTCGGCCTGCACGCTTCCTTTACAGTGACCGACGCCACGCTTGAAGAGGCCGCCTATCGCGGCCACACTCTGAAAGCCGGCTTCCATATCCACACGGCCGAATCTCAGGCCGACCAGCTATACGCGGAAGCGCATTACAAGATGCGGGTGGTTGAACGCCTGGAGGGTTTCGGCATCCTGGGCCCCAAATCAATAGCCGCCCATTGCGTGCACATAAACGAAAAAGAAATGGAGATCCTGGCCCGCACTCATACAGCAGTGGTCCACAACCCCCAGTCCAACGCCAACAACGCGGTGGGCATCGCGGATATAGTCGCCATGGCGGGGAAGGGAGTGTTGGTCGGGCTGGGAACGGATGCGATGACGGTCAATATGCTGGAAGAGGTCCGCGCGGCGGTGTGGCTGCAGCACCTGAAACGCGACCCCTCGCAGGGTTTCGCGGAATCCGTCTCAGCCCTGCTCATGAACAACACAGAAATAGCAAACCGACAGTTCAAGGATGTAGGGATACTTAAAGAAGGATACTGCGCGGACATCATACTGCTGGACTACTACCCGCCAACCCCGCTTGAAACGGATAATTTCTACGGCCATCTGGTGTTCGGCCTTTCCCAAAGCGCCGTGGACACTACCATAGCCGCGGGCCGCGTTCTGATGGAGAATAAAAAGCTCAAGCTGGACATCGACGAAGAAGAGGTTTCAAGAAAATCGGCAGAACTGGCCAAAAAACTCTGGAGCAGGTTTTAGCTGTAATTACCACGCCCACGGCCAGATACCTTTTCCGCCTAAAATGTCTGGGTGACTTTATTTAAACCTTTGGGATTGTCGGGGTTCAGGCCTTTTGCGATGGCCAGATGCAGGGCTATTAGTTTTATCTCTATGTCAGCCAGCAGGCAGTTGAAAGGAAATTTTCCCTTCTCCGGCGCTATAACATGGTAAGGGGTATTCCGGTCGTTTAACGCCAGCCTCACCTTCTCAACATCGTCCGACAGCTCTCTGGAGGGGCTGAGAAGAAACACAAAATCTTTTGAAGTATAGGCACCGACCGGCCCATGCAGGAACTCAGCGGCCGAATAACCTAAGGCGTGCGCCTTGGCCATTTCCCTGAACTTCAGGGCCGAATCGTCAGCCACGGCGTTATACGGCCCGCGCCCGACGAAACCTATCACTCCGGCTCTTCTGAGCTTTGGCCAGAAGTCCGCGGCCGACGGATCAAAA
Source organism: uncultured Elusimicrobia bacterium (assembly GCA_903867985.1). GTDB lineage: Bacteria > Elusimicrobiota > Elusimicrobia > Elusimicrobiales > UBA9959 > YA12-FULL-51-18. Next base: position 60,186 of record CAIPTO010000072.1, read on the forward strand.
CCAGAGGCCAGGAACTCCCGGATGAGCGAGATCGTGCCGCTGAAATCTTTGGCTTTGAAACAGCCGGTCCAAAGTTGCGCCGTCCACAAAACGACCCAGAGCTGAAGGATAAAACTCTTTGTAGCCGCCACGGGAACCTCTTTCGAGCTTGAAAGAAGAATATGGGTATCGGCCAGCCGGGCGAGCGGGTTGGCCTTCAGGTCAGCCTCGTTGGTAACAGCCACTCCTTTCGCCCCCCAGTTTATCAGTTTTTTAAGAACAGCGATTATATCCGAACTTTTGCCTGACTGCGAAAAAGCCCATACCGCCTGATTGCTGAAATGCAGGGGAATTTTCGCCTCAAAGATGGAATGCGGGTGGATGAAATTAGTGATTACTCCTGAATATTCCTCCCAAATATACTTTGCGAAAAGGGTGGCGTTGCCGGAAGACCCGCGGCCCGCCAGATACACAACCTTGTCTTTAGACCTTAATGCGGCAGCCTGAAGTCCGGGCGCACGCCGGGAGAAATCCTCCAGCAGAGCCGGGATTTCCATTATATCTTTGTAGGTCAGCGTATCCTGGTATTTCATTATCCTGTCACCTTGCGCTTCATTTCCCTCAGCGCGCGCATATTATCGTCGATGTCCTTTAAATCCATTCCCGTGCGGCCGTAATGGGCATGCTCTATAGGGGAATCCGGACAGATGTAGGTGCCGCGCCGCACCCCCTTGGAATCCTTCTCAAGCCCCAGCCAGATAAGCCAGGGGTAAAGATCCTTAAAATCTTTCACTATCAATTCGGCGCCGCTGCGCGCCAGAAGATTCTGATCTCCGAAACCGTCCATAACGGCGGCGGAGTGGTAGCCCGCGTCTTTAGCGGCAAAAACATCCAGATGTGTGTCGCCTATCACATAAACATCAGCCGGCCTTACCTTGGCATGCAGTAGCTTTTCCGCCCGCTCGACGGCTTTAACAAGCACCCGGCTCCTGATATGAGAATCGCAGCCGTAGCCGCCGAAGGCGAAGTATTTCCTTAAACCGGAGGGTTCAAGCTTGATAAACGCTCCATCGCGCAAATTCCCGGTCCCAAGACCCACCATAACGTCCTTGCGCTTGGAAAGCAGCACCAGCAGCTTCTCCACGCCGTTGAGTTTGGAATAATTTTTTGATTTTATTGACTGTTTCACTTCCGCGGGCAGAAAACCGATATATTTAAGTTCCAGGTCCCGAAATTGTTTGGCGGTCGGCTTTTTACCGCAGGCGTGCTTGAAGGCAGTGGTAAAATTCTCCTTATCAGTGGCGCCCTGCAACGAAAACTTGTCGCAAATATTATCCGCGCCGCACATTTCCTTTACCGCCTTATTGAGACCTCTGGCCCCGGCTCCGCCTGCCTTTATAAGCGTCCCGTCGATGTCAAAAAGAACTATTTTCATAAGCAATGCTTCCTTTTTTTATCGTCACTTTATTCAGATTCGCTCCGAAATAATAGCACACCTCACGGTAATCCGAAGCGTCAAAGACCGCGATGTCGGCCTGTTTGCCTGGTTCTATGGATCCCAGACGATTCCCGGCCTTCAGGGCGCAGGCCCCGTTGATCGTGGCGGCGCAAAGCGCCTGCTCCGGAGTCATTTTCATGTGGGTGCAGGCCGAGGAAAGAACCATCTGCATGTTCCAGCAGGGAGAGGTGCCGGGATTAAAATCGGTGGCCAGGGCAACCGGCACGCCTGCGGCAATGAAAGTTCTAGCGTCCGGATATTTTGCAAGCCCCAGAAAGAAATTGGAAGCAGGCAGCAGTGTGGCGATGGCTCCGATGCGGCGCATAGCCAGCATATCCTTTTTTCGCGCATAGTCAACGTGATCTGCGCTTACGACCCCCGCCTTTGCCCCGGCGATGGCGCCGCCGTAATTAGAGAGCTGCTCGGCGTGGATCTTGGGGATAAGACCGGCGGCCTTACAGGCGTTAAGATATTTCAGGCTTTCTTCAGGGGTGAAATATCCTTTTTCGCAAAATATGTCGGCAAAAACAGCCAGTTTTTTTAAAACAACCGCCGGAACTATTTCAGCGAGCACATAGCGCAAATACTTTTCAGAATCTCCGAATTCCGGCGGCACCGCGTGCGCGGACATTAGCGTCGGCAGCATCTCAAGAGGGGTGCGGGCGGCAGCGGCCTTTATGGCCTTAAGGGTTTTGAGTTCGGAAGCTTTATTCAGGCCGTAACCTGTCTTAACCTCTATAGTGCCCGTGCCGCATTCAAGGAACCGCGCTGCGCGCTCCACAAGTTGCGAAACCATCTTTGCAGGAGCCTGACCGCGCACGGCCCGCACGCTTGAGAGTATCCCCCCGCCACCCGCCTTTATGCCGGCGTAGGTAGAGCCCTGAGTACGCAAGGAGAAATCCCGCAGCCGCGGTTCGGCGAAAACGGCGTGAGTATGGCTGTCCACGAAGGCGGGCAGTGCCACGCCTCCAACTTTTCTGGCGCGGGCCTTGTTTGCAAGCGGATGGCGCATGACCTCTTTTTCCGTACCGGCGGACCTTATAAGCCCGTTCTCAATGAGAATAGCGCCGTTCCTGACCAGACCGATAGCGCTCTGTTCTCTGCCTGAACGCGGCGCGGCGGCACCCTTGAAGGTCAGGAGCTGTTTGAAACCGGTGAGGAGTAATGCCATAAAGTTAAGTGGCTGACGCTAAACGATGCCTGCCGCTAAAGCGGTTATCTGAAATTATCGAACTGCAGGGCTATGCCGAAGTCCTGGCCGCGCAGAATGGACATTACATTCTGCAGTTCATCCTTGGACTTGGATGTTACGCGCAGCGTGTCGCCCTGTATTGAGATGTTAGCTTTTAATTTCTGTTCCTTCATGGCCTTAACTATTTCCTTTGCCTTGTCCTGCGGTATGCCCTGCTGTATCTTAACCGCCTGCTTGGCCGTACCGCCAAGCGCGCTTTCTATTTTCTGCGGCTCGAAGTTTTTAAGCGGCAGACCGCGCTTTGAAAGTTTGGTAAGCAGAACATCATAAAGCGCCTTCACCTTATAATCGTCGCACGACTGCAGCATTATGCTGTTGTTTTTTTTATCGAAGTTGATCTCGGACTTGGAATCTTTGAAGTCGTATCGGTTTATAACTTCCTTCATAGCGATCGCGATCGCCTCATCCACCACGGTGTACTCAACTTTTGAAACCACATCAAAACTGAATTCATTTGCCATAATACTTTCCTCCTTTATTTCATCATCGGTATTTTCACACCTGTTTTTTTCGCGAAATCCACGGCCTTATCATAGCCCGCATCGGCATGACGCAACACGCCCATACACGGATCATTGGTCAGAACCCTTTCAAGGCGCAGATCCATTTCTTTTGTGCCGTCCGCAACTATCACCTGGCCCGCGTGCAGGGAGTAACCCATACCCACGCCGCCGCCGTGATGAAAAGAAACCCAGCTGGCGCCAGAAGCCGTGTTCACAAGAGCGTTAAGGATGGGCCAGTCGGCTATAGCGTCGGAGCCGTCTTTCATGGCTTCGGTCTCGCGGTAGGGGCTGGCCACTGAACCGGAATCCAGGTGGTCGCGTCCTATAACGATCGGAGCCGAAATTTTACCGGAGCGCACCAGTTTGTTAAGTTCCATGCCGAAGAGATGCCTCTCGCCGTAGCCAAGCCAGCAGATGCGGGAAGGGTAACCTTGAAACCTTACTTTTTTAGAAGCCATGTCTATCCAGCGCTTAAGACCCTGGTTTTTGGGGAACATATCCAGAGCCAGTTTATCGGTTACGGCGATATCCTTAGGGTCGCCGGAAAGCGCGACCCAGCGGAACGGACCTTTTCCCTCGCAGAAAAGGTCACGGATATAGGCCGGCACAAAACCGGGGAAATCATAGGCGTTCTTAACGCCCTGCTTAAAAGCCATGGTGCGGATATTATTGCCATAGTCAAAAGTTACGGCGCCCGCTTTCTGCAGCGCGAGCATCGCTTCCACGTGTATGGCAATTGACTCCATAGCCAGGGCCGTATATCCTTTGGGGTCCTTCCGCCGCATTTCCACGGCGTCTTTCATGGTGAAGCCCTTGGGCACGTAGCCGTTAAGCGGATCATGCGCTGAGGTCTGATCCGTCAAAACATCCACCTGGACCTTTCGCCTGACCATTTCCGGCAGAATTTCGGCGCAATTGCCAAGCAGAGCGATGGATATGGGTTTCTTTTCTTTTATCGCTTTACCGGCCATGGCTAAAGCCTCATCAAGCGAGGTCGCCATCACATCCACATATTTAGTATCCAGGCGCCGCCTGATCCGGGTCTCGTCAACCTCTATGATTATGGCCACGCCGTTATTCATGGTAATAGACAGCGGCTGGGCCCCGCTCATGCCGCCAAGGCCGCCCGACACCACAAGCTTTCCGGTCAAGTCGCTTTTAAAATGCTTCCTGGCGCAGGCCGCGAAAGTTTCATAAGTCCCCTGAAGTATGCCCTGCGTACCGATATAGATCCAGGAGCCGGCCGTCATCTGGCCGTACATCATCAGACCTTTCTTCTCCAGCTCGTCGAAAACTTCCCAGCTTGCCCAATTGCCCACCAAATTGGAATTAGCCAATAGCACGCGCGGCGCGTATTCATGCGTCCTTACCACGCCAACAGGTTTGCCGGACTGCACCAACAGCGTTTCGTCGTTCTCAAGAGTCGTAAGCGAACTGACTATAGCCCTGTAGCAGTCCCAGTTGCGCGCCGCTTGGCCGCGGCCGCCATAGACCACCAGATCCTCCGGGCGTTCGGCAACATCCGGATCCAGATTATTCATAAGCATGCGCAAAGCCGCTTCCTGCTGCCAGCCCTTACACGTGATCTTATTGCCTTTGGGGCCCCTGATGTTTTTAACCGGCAAACTCATATTTTCTCCTGAAACAGCGCACGATTTATATCGTATAACGTCTTTCCCGATTTCCTTATTTTCAAGCCTATAGCAGTGCCGCAAGGCGTCATGCGTAACACGCGGCCAATCATTAAGACTTGAAACAGCGTTCCTTACTTCAAAGGAACTAGCTACCAAGAACTTTTAAGTTCACCGATTTCGTTCAGAACTGCGTCAAGAACCTCACCCCGTGCAACGGCCTCGGTCATGGCGTTGTGATCCTTAAAAAGCGGGCGGTCTACTTCAAGATGCTCGACCACTTTGCGTATGGCGCCGTGCGCGGCGCGCGTGCCTTTACCTACGGCAAAGTCCCTGAAATCAACGGCCTGCGCGGCGGCTATCATTTCAATAGCCAGAACGCTTTGGGCGTTATCCAGTATCTGCCTGGTTTTAAGCGCAGCGTTCATCCCCATGCTGACAAAATCCTCCTGGTCGGCGGCGGCGGGGATGGACTGTATGCAGGAGGGCGCGCTGAGTATGCGCTGCTCTACTATCAGCATGTCCGCGGTATACTGGCTGAGCATTAATCCTGAAAACATCCCGGCGCCTTTGGTCAAAAATGCCGGCAGTCCCACGCTTAAGGCCGGATTCAACAGGCGGTTCAGCCGTCTTTCGGACAGCACGCAGACCATGGTAACGCCAGCCCCCACCATGTCAAGCGGCATACTGACAGGCGTCCCCTGAAAATTGGCTCCCGTAAGCACCGTATCGCTTTCCGCCAGAAAAATGGGATTATCGGCCACGCCGTTAATTTCTATTTCAAACTGTTTTCTGGCATAAGCAAGGTGGTCCCTGAAAGCGCCTATAACCTGAGGTGTTGACCGCATGGAATACGCGTCCTGCACTTTTACTTTAAGTTTTCCGGTGACAAGATCTGAGCCGGCCACCACGGAGCGGATGTTGGCCGCGGATGTTACGGCGCCTTTAAACCCTCTGAGTTCGTGAAGCCGGCTGTCATACGGTTTCATATTGGCCATAAGCGCTTCAAGCGTCATCGCCGCCGTTATTTCCGCCTGTTTAACCCAGCGCTCGGCGTCGTAAATCTCAAGACAGCCCATGCCCGTGAGCAGATTGGAGCCGTTTATGGCGGCAAGGCCGTCGCGCGCCTGTAAGCCCGGAACGGGGATGCCCGCTTTTTCCATCGCCGCTTTGGTGGGCATGCGTTCACCTTTATAAAAGCTTTCACCTTCCCCCATAAGAGAAAGAGCTATCTGGCTCATGGGTGCCAGATCACCGCAGGCGCCGACGCTGCCCTTTTCGCAAACCACCGGGGTAACTCCTTTATTAAGCATCTCCACATAGGTCAGCGTTATTTCCGGCCGGCAGCCTGAATATCCCCTGCTATGCACGTTTATGCGCCCGAGCATCGCCGCGCGCACATGCTCTATAGGGCATGGCTTTCCTATCCCGGCAGCGTGGTTATATATCAGATACCGCTGGAATTGCTTGACCTGTTCGTCATTAAGCACCATTTCCGAAAATTCGCCTATTCCCGTGTTTACGCCGTACATTATTTCATGAGCCGCGATCTTTTTCTCGATCATGCCGCGGCATTTCCTGATACGCTCAACCGCCGAAGAGCATAATTCAACTTTCTCTCCCTGCCGCGCTACTTTAACCACATCCTCAATTGTTAGGGAACCTGCGCCCACTTTAATAGCCATAAACACCTCCTCCTTGAATCCCGTGCGCTCTTTTTCACACTGCCTTACTGCAACACTTATTTTCTCTCACACTGTCACGCTCTTTTAAGCAGGTCCGCCACGGTGACCGCGCCTTCTTTTCTGAACACCAGCATGAAATGCTCGAATATCTTGCGCGTCATCTCAACATCGCTGAGCGCCCGGTGCCAATTCTCGGCCGAAATATCCAGCTCTTTTGCTATGGTGCCCAAGCGGTTGTTTGTGAATGTGCCAAGACGCCGGGCGATATTGAGTGTGTCTATAACCGGCAGTTCCGGCAGCTTAAGTCCGGCGCGGACAAACTCCATTTCAATAAAAGAAAGGTCGAACTCCGCGTTGTGCGCCACTATGACCGACCCCTCCAACAGCGTGATAAGCCTGGGGATAAGCGCCGGGAAAGCGGGGCTATTGCGGACCATGTCGTCGGTTATACCGTGTATCTTGGAGGTTTCCGGCGGTATCGGCAGCCCCGGATTCACCAGGGAACTGAAATGACTGACCCTGCAGTTGCCTTGGAAAGCCACCAGTGCCACTTCGCACACACGTGAAGTCCGCGGCGAGAGGCCGGTAGTCTCCACATCAATAAAAGTGAACACGGCGTCATCAATAGAACAGTGCAGCATGTGCGGATTCATAATATTGGATCCCTGAAATTAACCAAAATATATATACCGAGCCCAGAGTCCCAGCAGCGAGGTCATACCGAGACTCAGCAGAATATTAGTGAGCGACAGATCCATAATCCGCTTCCAGCGGATATAGAAAAGCTGGACTGCCCAGGCCGCGGCGAACGGCAGCCACCACCACCCGGCTGTGAAAAAGAAAAACCACAGGACGATGCGCTCAAAAATCAGGAAGTATTTCTCATCGGAACTGGGGTACTCAGTGCCGAAGAGGTCTTTTTCCACAAAATATACCATCACCGTGGTGACATGCGTGACCAGGACGAATATAGAGGTTATCCCCACCCATTTCTCCGCCATAAAAAAGCCGCTGCCCGTCGCGAATATGGGCGAGATCATGAAAAGGACATAGACGTGCAGGAACTGATCTATAATGATACTGGCGGTGCCGTCCCGGTAGCCCAACCGCTTCATACCGTAGATGCGCAGTTCATCTATGATGAAATGGAAAACCAGCATCAGGCCAAGAGCCGTCCATCCGGTCACCGCAGCCGGGCCGAGACAGAACCAGACATCGCCCAGATAATTATAGGCAAGCGCGACGGAAACGACAAAATGCGTCAGGCAGTGCAGAAGCATCCCCCCGACATGCTGGCGCTTGAGTTTATTGACTACGTTAAACTGCAGCGTAAAATCAGCCAGCAGATGCGAAAGAAGAAGTCTCCAGAATATTACCATGATATTTCCTTTACTTTGAAGTAAGGTTGAAAGTCCCGTCCCAGTCTTTGGGCGTTTCCACCGCGTATTTGACAGCCAGGTCCAGGTAGAACTTTGAAGGGCCGTCCGCCGGGACTATGGCAAGCGCGGCTTCAAAAGCTTTTTTTGCCGGGCCGTAGGCGCCCTTAAAGAAGGCTTCATGTCCCTCGTTATACGCCGCCAGCAATTTCTGTCCTTCTTCCGTAAGTTTACCTTTGTGCGCCAGCAGTTCATAAACCTTAACCGGTATAGCCTTGCCCACCACTCTTATCTGCCCCAACAGCCTGGATTCGACAAAGTCTTTAGCCTCGTCGTAAGTGTATTCGCTCACCATTATCTTTGAGTGGAAATATTTATTGGCGCCTTCAAGACGGGAAGCAAGGTTCACAGCGTCACCCATTACCGTATAAGATAACCGCATTTTGGACCCCATGTTGCCCACGACCATGGGACCGGAGTTCAGGCCTATGCGGGCCGAAGGCTTGATCGAGTACTCCGTAAGCTCCTGATTTAATCGGTTTATTTCGGCCATGCAGTCCACCGCAGCAAGACAGGCGAGTTTGCGGTGATCTTTCTGGTCCAGAGGCGCGTTCCAGAACGCCATCACGCAGTCTCCGATATACTTGTCCACCACTCCGTCATGCCTGAGAATCACGTCGGTAAGACCTGAAAGATAATTGTTAAGCATCTTGGTCAGCTGCTCTGGCGTCATCTTTTCCGACATAGTGGTAAACCCGGCTATATCCAGAAAGAAAGCCGTCATATCGCGCTTCTCGCCGCCCAGGGAAAGTTTGGACGGATCCTTGGTGATGAGCTCAACGACCTTAGGCGACAGGTACTGCCCGAAAGTGCTCTTGATCCACTTCTTCTCCCGACCCTCCAAAACAGCTTTATAAACTGTGATATAAATAAACGAGGTCCCCAAAGCCATTACCAAGGAAAGGACGGGCATTTCATAATGCCGGTAGAACATGTAATAATTGAGCGCGAAGAGCGCGGATATTACTCCAACGGTTGCGTACGAAAGGAGCTTGATGGACCTTTTACTCATATAGACCGGCATCCATATGAGCAAGATGACCAACAATAGCACGATAAACAAATTCACGGGTTTAAGAGTGTCGTTATGCATGATATTGTCAATAACATTCGCATGCAATTCAACACCTGGGAACAACGGCATGAACGGGGAAGGGAAATGATCAAATGATCCGAGCGCCGTGGAGCCGACCAATGCGATACCGCCACTGAGGGCTTCTTTTTCTTCCGGAGATATGGTTCCTTCTATTATGTCCCGCACGGATATGTGACGGTACACCGAGACATCCATCAAGCCCTTCCTGTTCCATGCGGGATGCCGGATGCGACCCTGCGGCACTTTGAAATTTATATAAATGGGAGCCGATGCCCATTTTTTTTCAAGGTCCCTCAAGGACTCTCCCGAATAAACCGCATACGTCGCCATGGAAAGGACCGGTAACTTCACGCCTATGCATTCCTTCCCGCATTTGAGGTCGGCTTTCAAATTAGAATACGTGACCTGTTGCTCATTTTCATTCTCATCATACCAACTCGGGTAAAAGCCCCAGAATTTACGCACATGCCCGTCCTTATCTATGCTTATGTCCGAATTGGGGTATGCCAGATAGCGGCTATTAGTCACAAGGTCCTTTAAGGGCAACTGGACCTGGTTGGTGTTGATGTCGACCGCAAGCAGGTTCACGACCTTGCCGCTGCGATTTACGCTTTCCGCAAATTTCTTATCGCTGCCTTGATCGTCCCGATCCGGGTCGAAAAGTATTACATCCATCCCGATGGCCTTCACTCCGAGTTTGTCCAATTTGTCCACCAGCACCGAATAATATCTCCTTTTGAACGGCCACCCATACTTTTCAGTAGTATGCTCATCTATGGCGACTATACTGATCTTATCGTCGCCGTATTTATTTACATATTTCCCAAACGAAAAGAAGTAGTCCGACCTGCCTATAAATGAGGAAAGAATCCGGGGAATATCCTGCCGGACATCAGACCATTTGTTATCAATGGTTTTTAGCCACCAGCCATCCAGACTCCACTCCAACACCAGCGCAAAGATCATGAAAAAAGTTAAAATCGCCGAAAAAATATAAAGGCTTTTACCGCCGGTTTTTTGAGCTGTAGTTTTATTCATACGGTCCATTCCTTAATAATATTTCCCAAATTTTCCGCCCCGATTCAACCAGGCAGTGTGAGCACGAATCTGCTGCCGCCGGAAGGGACGGCTTCCGCATATATCTTCCCTTTATGCATCTCAACTATTTTTTTCGCTATGGCAAGCCCCAGGCCAAAACCGTGCTCCGTGCCCTCGACTCCATTCAACTGTTTATATTTTTCAAAAATGGCTTCACGCTGCCCTTCGGGAACGCCCGGGCCGGTATCTTCAATATTAAAAACCACCAGACCGGCTTCGGCACCGGCACGCATCGAAACGGCACCGCCGGAAGGCGTGAATTTATAGGCATTCGAAAGTATATTTTCAAGCACCCGCCGAAGCAACCGTTCGTCGCCCTTGAAGGTCAGGTTTGAAGCGGCGGCAGAGTCAAGCCTGAATTGCACGCCTTTCTCCTCGAACAGCGCCTTGAAACTTTCAAAAGCGGCGGCGGCAAATTTTTCGGCGTCTATAGGCGCGATATGCGGTTTGAGGTTACCCGCCTCCATCCGCGCGATATCAAGAATATTCTCAAGCATCTCAAAAAGACGAGTGCTGGAATCCTTTATATTGGAAATGTAACCGACATTTTTTTCGGTGGCGGCGCAGGAATGCTCCAGCAGCTTAATATAGCCCTGCATGGTCAAAAGCGGGGCGCGCAGATCATGGGCTACCGCATGAAAAAAGTCCTCTTTCATGCGCTGCATTTCCTGTTCAAGGGTAACATCCCTGAGCACCATGAAAATACCGGGGCTGCTGGTCTTAGGCGAAAGCACTTGCATGCTCATGCGATAATATTTTTTCCGGCCGCGGGACCCGGCCAGTTCTATGATCTCGCCGGGGGTGTTAGCTTTAAGCTTGACCAGGCCGGACACCCGGCGCCTGAGCGCTTCATTTTCCGACGCCAGCTTCTCATCCTTCTTAACGCCCAGGAGGCCGCGCGCGGCGGCGTTAGCGTAGAGAAGTTCGCCTCTGAAATCGCTAAGTATGATGGCATCATGGATAAGGCCGATAAGGAGGTCAACCTTTTGTTTCTCCTCCAGCATCTTCTCCACCTGCAGGCCGTGATACCGGTCCACCTCGGTCATCATGGCGTTGAAAGACTTTAAAAGGGCCGACATTTCGGTGATGTCCGCGTCCTCGTTTACCGGCTGCTTGAAATTCAGGTCCGCCACGCGGCGGGCGCCTTCAATCAGCCCGCTCACCGGATTTATCAGCCTCCGGCTCAGTATGAGGGCGGAAAAATAAAACACTGTGGATATACCCAGCAGGAAGAAAGCTATCAGGGAGGTTATGAGATTTATGCCTTTAAAGGCTTCCCAGCGGTCCTGCAGCGTCAGGGCATAAAGTTCAAAGTCCGGGACTTCCGAGTAGGAGGCCAGATAATAATTACCCCCCGTGCCGGCAAGCCCACGGGAACTTTTGACGTTGCCGGAAAAAAGGCGTTTAAGGCCCTCGCGGCTTACGGGTTGAGTCTCGCCGCGAAGCGAGAAGACCCGCCCTTCCGGGTCGGCAATAAACACGCCGCCTGTGCGGCCCATCTTCTGCATCTCAAGCTTAACCATCAAATCTCTCAGATTGATCACGGCAAAAGCGTAATGCCCGCTTTCCATGGGATAGATCAGACGGCAGATGGGCAGATTGTAGATAAGTTCGAACCCGCCCAGCTGGGAGTGGCCGGTTTTTGCCGCTTTTTTGAATAAAGGGTCCCGTGACAGATCCACGTAACCGAAAAGACGTTTTATTTCCGGCGTGCCCGCGCTGAACACCTGCCGTCCGTCCGGACCGGTGAAGGCCATGAACAGAAACTCCGGATTACGGGCGAGAGTTTTTTTGAGATTGGACGCGGTGATATAATCGGCGCCCGGTTCCCACATGTTATAGAGCCGGCGGTCCAGTTCATCGGTCTTCTGGCTTATCATAAGCGAAGCCATCTGCGCGATATTCTCGTGCAGGTTTTGGACATTGCTCTTAGCCACGGACTGGTAATAAAAAAGGAAACCGGCTGTCGGGATGATGGGGATCAGTCCGGTGCCGAATATGATCAGTAATAATCGGTTAAATAAAGTCATAACAACGACAGTTACCAGTGGTTAGCGGTAAGCTAAAAGGGGTTCCTTGTATTAATTATCCACTCAATCACTTCTTTTTAAGCGCTTCTATAAGTTTCGGAGCTATCTCGTGAGCGTCGCCGACCACTCCATATTTAGCCACGCCAAAGATCGGGGCGTTGGGGTCCTTATTCACGGCCACGATCACATCCGAAGACTTCATGCCCACGATATGCTGCACGGCTCCAGATATCCCGAAGGACAGATACAGCTTCGGGGAAACAGTGGCCCCGCTCTGCCCAACCTGGTGCGACTTATCCTTTAAACCCAGGTCCACGGCCGCGCGCGACGCGCCGACCACTCCGCCCAACAGGCGGCTGAGCTCTTCAAGAACCTTAAACTTCTCTTTGGTCTTCATGCCGCGTCCGCCGGAGACGATGATCTTAGCGTCCTCTATCTTCACGCCGCCCTTGTCGCGGGTCAGATGCCGTTCAAGGACTTTCACGCGCCGCAGGTTTTTGTCGATCTTAATATCCTCCCTTACTGTCATGGCGACTTTGCCGTAGATGGGTTCGGCCAGCTTCATGACGTTCGGACGGACGGTGGCCATCTGGGGCCGGGAGTTGGGGCTCAGGATGTCGGCCATTATGTTCCCACCGAAAGCGGGACGGGATTGAAGCAGGAGGCCGTCCTTTATAGCGAGGGCCGTGCAGTCGGCCGTGAGGCCGGTGTAAAGGCAGGAAGCAACTCTGGGGGCGAGGTCGCGGCCCATTATAGTGGCGCCGTAAAGCATGGCGGCGGGCTTATGCTTGTTGACGAGGGCGATTATGGCAGTTGCGAAAATATCCGTATTGTATTCGTATAGCTCCGGGTTTTCCGCCAGGTACATTTTGTCAGCGCCGTAAGCTCCAAGCTCTTTTTCAAAACCGTAATTTTTATCGGTCAGGAGAACGGCTGACAGCTCTTCACCCAGTTCGTCGGCGAGCCTGCGCCCTACTGACAGAAGCTCAAAGGTGACCGGCTTTATCCTGGGCCGCTTCGCATCATCAGGACTCTCCATAAGTTCCACGAAGACCCATACGCCCTTGTATCCGGAAAGATCCCGCGCCGAGGCCTCTTCCCGCGTTATCTCTATCGCGCTCACCGGGCAGATCTGCACGCAGGCGCCGCACAAAGTGCAGGCTTCGTTGATGACGGCCTTTTTATCGATCAGCTGGATGGCCGCAAAAGGGCAGACCGGCACGCATTTGTTGCAGCCTATACACTTTGGCGAAACATTTATCATTGTCAATCTCCTGAAAAGTTTAAGAGTTATCTCCGCAGCCCGTGCTACTCCGCGATGAAATGCTCTTTGCGCATGATATCCAAAATTTTCTCTACAGCCTCCTGGGCGCTTCCATTCGTCATCAAAGCTTTCCCGCGCTGAGGCGGCGGGTATATTCTAGCCACCTGCGTGGGCGAACCCTTGAGCCCCAGATACTGCGCCTCCGCGCCGATGTCCGAGGCCGACCAGACATAGTACGGTTTTTTCAAAGAGGCGTGCGTTTCCAAAAACGAGGGGTACCGCGGAACATAATCTTTGGGCATGATCATGGTAAACAAGACAGGGGCTTTAACCTCAACAACCTCATATCCGCCATCTATAAGTTTACGGGCTATGATCTTCTTGCCGTCGATGTCAATCTTTTCGCAGAAAGTCACCTGGGGAATGCCCAGCTGCTGCGCCACTCCGGGGCCGGTCTGAGCGGTGTCTCCGTCGATGGCCTGCATTCCGGCAAGGACAATATCCGCCTTGCCCAGCTTTTTCACGGCCCTGGCAAGGGCGTACGAAGTGGCCCAGGTGTCCGAACCGGCAAAAGCCATATCGGACAGGAGCACGCCGTCGTCGGCGCCGAGCGCCAGACCCATCTGGACCACGCTCTTTGCCTGGGGCGGACCCATGGAGATGACGGTAACGCGGCATCCGTGGATCCGCTTGAGCTCTATCGCCGTCTGAAGCGCGAAGTGGTCGTAAGGGTTGATGATGCTGGGCACCCCCGTTCTGATGAGCGTGCCTGTTTCCGGATTGATCTTAACTTCCGTCGTGTCCGGCACCTGTTTAACGCATACGGCTATGTGCATGAGCGATCTCCTTAAAAATTTAATCGTTTAGCGAATTGCCAGTCAGCTGACGGCGAAATAGGGAAACCTCTACGCCGGCTCATTACTTCACTACCCGCTACTTTGGTATTCGTTAGCGAGCCTTAAAAGTCTGCTTAAGTTTGACGGCCACCAAGTCCATATCTGCCGTCATACCCTTTTGAGCCGCCTGTACAGCGTCCATATTGACCGCGGCGCTGAGGTTGCCCGCGCTATCCACGCACCCCAGAACCATGGCTAAGCCTTCCGAGGCTATCAGCAACGCGGCTTCACGCGCGTAAACACGGGCCATAGCCTGCCAGGCCTGCGAGTCAAACCGCACCGACTCGCTGTATTTTTCTTTAGCCGCGGATCTCGCGAATACATAAGCCAGTTCCGCCATGGATATAAGTCTTCCCAATTTAAAAGTAACGGTCTGGTGACGGGTGAGTTTAGCCAGCCGGCATTCTTCCAGCACAGCGGCCAGAGCCCTGAGAGCGAGACCGGCGGCCTGGGCCCCCACATCAGGATTCTTCGCGTGCAAAGCGTCCATCTCGTCCGCGATATCGGCGTAGTAGCGCCCCCTGGTCTTTAAATGTTCCTGCCAGCGTCCCCTGTAGATGGTCATCTCCAGAACTTCGCTGGTGCCCTCGTAGATACAGGTTATCTTCACGTCGCGTTTTATTTTTTCCACCGGGAAATCATGGGTATAGCCATAGCCGCCGAACGCCTGAATAGCGTCCTCCGCGGCCCTGTTGCCATATTCCGAAGCGGAATACTTGGCTATCGCGCCTTCTGTCTGGAGGCCGTGCTCTCCGCCGTCAAGACGGCAGGCGATTTCTTCGATATAAGCCCGGGATGCTTCCAGTCTTACCGCGTGCGGCACGATAAGCTTATGGGTATAGCCCTGTTTATCGCAAAGCGGACTGCCGGCCTGTATGCGCTGCTGGCTGTAGCGAATAGCCTGTTCCACCGCTTCCCAGCCCGCGCCGAGCCCGAAGGCGGCGACCATGAGCCGGGTGTAACCGAAAACAGCCTGAGCCTGTAAAAGGCCCTGTCCCTCTGCCTCTCCGATAAGATTCTCTTTTGGAACATAGACATTATCCAGTGACAGACCGGCGGTGTTGGAAAGTCTTATACCGTGCTTATCCTCGTGCTTGTTCGGGGAAAAGCCCTCCATATCTTTTTCGACAAGGAACCAGCAGGGTCCGCCGGGAGCCATGGCCAGAACCGTATAAAGGTCGGCTACTCCCCCGTTTGAGATCCACTGCTTGTTGCCGGTCAGGCGGTAACCGGTCAGTTGTCCGTTCTTTAAAACATGTTCCGCGCGGGTGCGCAGGTTGAGCAGATCGGATCCGGCGTCGGCCTCGGTGGCGGCGTAGGCCACCATAAGATTTTCTTTAGCGATTCGCTCAAGCCACTTCTTCTTCTGATCCAGAGTTCCGCCGACGTTAAGCGGATCGGTGCCCAGGAAAGTGGCGAACACCGAAGTCGCAATGCCAAGGTCGATATGAGCCAGGACCTCACAGATGCGGTAAATATCATAGGTGCCGCCGGCAACCCCGCCGTACTCCTCAGGTATCATCAGCAGATGCACGCCCATTATAGAATGGTCGTACATATCCTTCAGTATTTCAGCCGGGAACTCGTTGGCCTGGTCTTTCTCCCTTATGAAGTCATTTGTGATATGCTTTTTGGCATAGGCCTTTAAGCTGTCCAGCATAAGGTTTCTTGAGATGGGGTCCATACTCGGCATAAGTGATCTCCTATTAAAATCAGGGTTTAGACCCGTCTGTTTCCAGCGCTGCGAGATAACCTTTTATCCCGCCCAGTAATTTAGCGGAGAGGGCCTTGTCTTCCAGACCTTCGGCATTGATGAAAACATTCTCGGCCGCGCAGCGGACCGCGGCCTCCAGGAGATAGCGGGCGCTTTTATAGTCGGACATGACCTGCGCCGAGATGCCGTCGCCGCCCGCAAGGGCCGTAAGAGCCTGCGACGCGAGCCCGGCGGTCTCAAGCGGCACCAGGGCCGCGTGCGCCAGGGCCGCCTGCATGGCGGTTTTGCGGGCGGGGTTATCTTTGGAAATTTTCATAGCGACCATGAAGGCGTCGAAGGCCGCGGCATCCGAACTAACGCAGTTTTGAATGGCGGTCTTCAGCGTTCCGAGTTTTTCGTTGAGTGATCTCAGCGCCGGTTTTTTAGCTTCGTCCAGCTTCTTACTCCGCAGACTCACGCCTACAGCCATCTGGCCGAGAGCGCAACCCATGGCGCCGCTTATGCCGGCTGCGGACCCGCCGCCGGGGGTGGGGTCGGTGTTGGCAAGCGCGTCAATAAAAAGATTGGCTCCGGACTGCCATGAGCCCAGAAGCTTCAGCAGCTTGGTTTCAAGCACCTGCGCTTCTGGATTGAAATCTTTAACATTGAGCGACTCTATGGCGTAACCGGTAAGAGCTTCCTGGGTTGTAAGGCCGATTAGTTCGGTGCTGGCAATATTAATACCCTTCGGTTTTATCTCTTTCTCTATCTCGTCAAGAGCCCGCTTGATGGAAGTGACATGGTAATCGGTAAGCACGGTTGACATCTGCACCTGATTTTTGGATTCAAGGAAAATTTCTTTCGCGCGAAGGTTGGGCAACCCGCCTCCGGAGGTGCGGATCTTCTTGGCCAGACTTTTAGCGAATTCCATATCGGCAGTGTCAAGGTTGACATTGAAATTGACTATCTGCCTGCGGGCGCCAACGGCGATGGCGCCGGCGGTAGGGTGGATCTTATTGGGGCCGTAATCGGGAACGCGGTCGGGATTTTTACCTATTTCTTCCCTCAGACCTTCGAACTGGCCCTTTCTGACCTTGGCCAGGTCTTTGCGGTCGTCCTTCCTGGCGGCGAGATCGTAGAGATATACGGGGATGTTTAGTTCCCGGCCTATACGCTCCGCCAGCATCCCGGCCAGTTTCACGCACTCCTCAACCGGTGTGTCCATGATAGGAATAAAAGGGGCGACGTCCAGGGCGCCCATACGGGGGTGTTCGCCTTTATGGTAATTGAGATCTATAAGCTCGGCGGCTTTTTTAGCCGTCTGAAACATGCCTTCGACAGCGGTCTCAAGCGGGGCGATAAAAGTAAGCACGGTCCTGTTATGATCGGCGTCCTTCTCTACGTCTAATATCAGTACGCCGGGCACGGCAGCCGCGGCCTGAACTATCGCGGCAATTTTGGCGGCGTCTTTACCTTCGCTGAAATTGGGGACGCATTCCACAAATTTGCTCATAGTATACCTCTGGTGAGTCGCGGGGCGAGACCTCGGCCAAAAATATTGAACCCCGCTTAATTATATATATAAATTATACTAATTTAA
>CAIPTO010000073.1 GCA_903867985.1 uncultured Elusimicrobia bacterium
GGCTTTGAGGTCGCCTCATTGATCGTATCCGCGCGCTTAAGGGTTTTTGCATACGTCCCGGAGCACCCGGACAGAAAAAGAAATGCAGCCAATGCGATGGAAAAGTCAAAAAATTGTCGTGTTTTCATAAACATCCGCTCTGATTTCAAACCGGGGGTATAAGTAATACCCCCGGCTGGAATATTATCAGTGGCTACTATAGGTGGTGGCAACTCATGGTGCAAGTATAATCTTGATAGTCGCTGCAACACTGGTGCCCTGTTGGGGACTTTCGCGACAAGCCGCGAAAGCGTCTACGGGCGCTGCCGGCGGCGGTGGGGTCGTTCAGCTTTTCAAAAGGCCCGTAGCTGTACGTAAGTATATACAGTTCTGTTTCAGTGAAGGTTAATACTGCCCGAGTATTCCTTTTTTCTTTGCATACTTTTCCGCCACTAGAAAGGCGGCACACCCTAGAATAAAATAAGCGCCACTCTGCAGAATGGTGTAGGTTATCCATTTGTATCCTACGGACTGATGGTAGACTATCACCTTGTTTAATATTGCCACCTGCGGAGATACGGGTGATAGCGAAAACACGTTAAACGGGTAAGAGGGGATCACCATTAAGGTAAGAATCAAGAACTGAATTAGATTATTGAAGTTTTGAGTTTTTTTATATATCAAGGTTAATGCGGATAAAGCAAAACCAACCCCGCAGCTTGACAACCATAACAGTATGGAAAAAAATATCAGACTCAATATATTTACAGTAAAGAAATGGCTGCACAGCAGCATGGAAAAAGGAATAAGTAAAAGATAGAGGACTAGTGCTACCACAAACTGCGTTAATGCGCCAAAGAACAAAACCGGAACTACTCCCATCGGACTGAGCATGGTTTGTTCTAATATCCCGGTTGCGGCGTTATCGCTTAGTCGGGAAGTTACGGAACCCATTCCTACCCCGATAATTGAAAAAGAAAAGAATCCGATGATAAGCGTTTCCATCTTGACGCTCATAAATTCAGCGGAAACTCCGCTCCCGAATGAGCGTATCCCCAATTGAATGAAAACCAAAAAAAGGAACATGTTAAGAATGCCTGCCGCCATGTTCAGCCAATAGCGCTTTGTTAAAATAAGCCCGGATATAAATTCCGCCTTAAATATATTTATGCCAGCAGTAACAGCATTCATGTCAGCTCCGGAGAAGTTGCAAATAGGCAGTCGAAAACCTGTTATCCCCATTACCATGCTTTGCCACGATTTCTTGTGGAGTCCCAATGGGTTTCAGTATTCCGTTTTTAAACAACACGATCTCATCAGCGGCAAGTTCTATAAATTCCGTGTCATGTGTTGTGACGATAGTAATGCGGTTTTTGCTTTTTTCATGGTTTACAACTTCCATGATCGACCGGGCTATTTCTATATCCAAGCCGAGAGTCGGCTCATCCAGTAATAAAACTTCCGCATCCAGTGTTAACGCACACGCAAGAGCGACCTTCTGCTGATTACCACGTGAAAGATACCGGCACTCGGTATTTTTATACTCTTCCAGTCCGAGCCTCCGCATATATTGCTCAGCCCTGGGCTTATGGCCGCTAAGTCCGTGTAACCCGCAAAAGTAATTAATATTTTCAAGTACTGTCAGGCGCCAGTTTATATTCCTAGCGCCTTCCAGTACCGCTCCTGTTTTCGGCCGGGAAATCCAGGAACCCCCAATCATATCTCTGCCATTATAAGTAATTGTTCCTGTCGTCGGAGAGACAAGCCCGCACAACATTTTAATAGTTGTGGTCTTGCCCGCTCCGTTTGGGCCCAGGAAACAATAAACCTTCCCCGGAACAATGTCCATACTGAACGGCTTGACCGCTACCAGACATTGTCCGTTTACGTTATAGGTTTTGGATAGATTCTGTATTGAGAGCATGGGTTTTGTTTTTTGAGTATTAAACCTCACCAAAACAGCATGTTCCGCTATGACAACAAAACCCGCCCCTGCTTTCCGTCGCATTCGCCTGTTCTATGGGTAACTGATACCAGGTAAACATCATGTTGTTTCTCCTTTATACTGCGTTTGCTTTCGATTGAAATACTCCGCCAATCGGTTTTTTTTAATTATTCTGCACATTTAATTGCGGATTCATATGGGCCGCATGAGCCTTTAATAAAATTTCTTTGAGATATGGCTCGTTCAAGTGACAACTCTTTTTCCCATCCATGCGTAACCTTGGGCAACCGCCCTGGCATAAAGGTAGTAATTTGCACTTTATACACTTTTCTATTTCCGCGGAATAAATATCCGTATCCCATTTATACGCGCTTTGAAATCGCTCTATCTCGCCGGCCATATTGATTTTCCCGGCAGCCTGCTCTTTCTGGCCGATATAGGTGTCACATTTGAAAAGCAATCCATCTGCGCCCACGATCCAGGAACTTTTCTTCTCTGTTTCGCACCAAGCCGGGATCGCGCGGGGAATTGGGTTCGGCATAGTGGACTTCTTTCTATATTTAGACAGAACATCCATGGCATGTAGATCATACTCCAGTTGCATCTGTAGCCCCTCTGCCATCGAGCAAATGCTGTCTTTCATGGTGCAGATGTTCTGGCGTTTTGTCTCAAAATTATAGACGGGCCTGAAATATATCCCAAACCTCTCATCTGCCCCGAAGACGGAGGCGAACTCATCTGTTAAAGCGTAAATTTCCTGCCGCATATCCGTGAGAAAATTAACACGGATAGACATCTCGAATTTAGCCTTAACGGACTTTATTGCCACCAGGTTGTTCCATATTGTTCGGAAGGTTTCGCGGCCATCAGGCAAAGACCTGGTCTTGTTATGAAATGCCTCGGGGCCATCGAGTGTTATCTGGAAAATATTAATTCCCGCTCCGATATAAGACTCAAATTTATCCACTGTCATTAAATAGCCGTTTGTGACCATCGTATATAGCGGTTTTTTTAATTTACGTTCAGACGCCAATTGGTTGAGTCGATTGGAAAAGGAGATAATATTGTCATGTGCCAGGGTCGGTTCTCCCCCGAACCAGTTAATCTTTATTTGAGACTCCATGTTAACGCTCTTTTGTAAATATTCAAGCGCGGCATTATAAACCCACGGAGCCATGCTTAAACCACGTTTGTCGTAGGTAAAACAATACGGGCAGTTAAAATTACATGCTTCAGAGGCAAGCATTGTAAGGATGATTTTTTTGCCGCCATTTTTATAATCGTCATAAACTTTTCTTATCTCCCCAAGCTCATCTATGTCGGGTTTTATAAGGAATCCGCCTGCTTTTAGATTCCCGATAATTTCTTCATCCTTCCCGGTGCCGCGAGAGGGATTAGCCAAAAGATACTGGATATCTCCTGAGAATTCCATAGGGACAGCCGCGAAAGCGCTTGTCCGGCTATTATAAAGAAGAAGTTGATTATCCGCAGTTTCTATTAAAAAATTATATTGGGATGCTTTAAGCATTGCTTTCCCTCCCTAGGCTACTATTCTGCCATAAAAAAGGGGAAAGCAAAACTAATTTTTGCTTTCCCTGGATACACCGGATTACGGTCCGGTCGTGGATACTCCGGGGCCAATCCCCCGAATTACAAGGCTACTTCTTGCTGCGTTATAGCATACCCTGTAAGACTGGGCGCGCCAAGGGCACTAAGGGAAGTGTTTGTATAGGTCTAAAGGCCCAACCCTGCTGAGATAATTTCAGATTATTGGCGACATCTTCCTGCTAAAACAGGTAAAATCAACCATAGTCACAGAGGTCTAGGAGACAACATGAATTCTAATGACATTATTCTTACCGGGGACAGGCCCACCGGCCCGCTTCACATCGGACACTATATCGGATCTCTCAAGAAACGGGTTGAATTACAAGAAAAATCACGTCAGTTTGTGTTGATCGCGGACATGCAAGCGCTGACCGATAATGCCGGCAATCCCCAAAAAGTACACGAGAATGTGCTTGAGGTGGCTATGGATTACCTGGCCGTAGGTCTGGACCCGGATAAAAGCACGATAGTGGTCCAGTCCCTTGTTCCGGAACTAGCCGAGCTGACCATGTATTACCTGAACATCGTGACTTTAGCCAGACTGAAAAGAAATCCGACCGTAAAGGCGGAGATGCAGCAGAAAGGTTTTGGCGAGGATGTCCCCGCTGGTTTTTTAACTTATCCGGTCAGTCAGGCCGCGGATATAACGGGCTTTAAGGCCAAGTATGTTCCGGTGGGCGAGGACCAGTTGCCTATGATAGAGCAAACTAACGAAATAGTGGACAAATTCAATTCTCTCTATGGCCGCGAGGTTCTCGTGCGGTGTGCCCCGTTGCTTTCTGAGGTTACGCGTCTGCCCGGCACCGACGGGCAGGGCAAGATGGGCAAGTCCACCAACAACGCCATCTTCTTGAAGGATGATGAGAAGATAATACACGAGAAAATAAAGATGATGTACACTGATCCGCAACATATAAAGGTTTCAGACCCAGGGCGTATTGAGGGTAATACTGTATTCGCTTTTCTGGACGCATTCGACACAGACAAGGTGGGACTGGAGGAATTGAAAGAGCGTTACAAGAGGGGGGGACTGGGCGATGTGAAAGTAAAAGGGCGTCTCTTTAACTGCCTCAATTCCGAGTTGTCGCCGATACGTGCACGCCGGATGGAGTACAGTAAAGACCCCGGTGAAGTAATGAATATGCTTAAGAAAGGAAGCCTGCGCGCACGGGAAGCAGCCGCTCAAACCCTTGCCGAAGTTCGTGCGGCCCTTCTGCTGAACTATTGAGCTCCGTCTGCGCCCTTGCCACGGCTGCTTATCCCGTCCTGGTCTATACTAATTTTATAGAATAGAATCATCCAGAAACGACATGAGAAATATTCACTCGGAAATAAACCGCCGCCTGGCCGGGGTGGATTTCAGCCGGATCTCTCCAGGGTTCCATTCTTTCCGCTTTGCAGTATACAACGACACGCGGGTATACTTTCAGGATTCTGAAGTCCCGTGGGACACGCGTTTTACCGGGAATACGGCCATCAACTATAACGGAGAGTGGATAGCCATCTGGAATCTGAACAATTTTGCCGGCAACCTTGATTCCCTTGCGTCCAAAATAGTCCACGAGATGTTCCACGCTTATCAGAACGAAATGGGCGACACGCGCTGGCCCGACGAGATAGCCGGAGCCTTTTACCCCCGTGACCTGCGGAACTTCGAGCTAAAATACCGGGAGGACCAGTTGCTGGCGTTACTGGCAGAAAAATTTGATAAGGCGGCTTGGCAGGAGTTCAAAACTCTGCGCGCCAACCGTATCAGGCTTTATCCAGAAGCCGTCGATTACGAGATAAAAATGGAAGGGATAGAGGGAGCAGCCAACTACGCCGAACTTCAAGCGCTGAAAATGCTGGACACAACGCTATACCGCGAAGAGTTCAAGAAGTGTATTTCTAATTTGCGCGCGACACATAAAATATTTGATGTCCGGCTGCTATCTTACAGCACCGGCTGTATAATACAAACCATCAGAAACGGCAACGCCTTGAAGCAGATAAACTGGTCAAAAGCAACGCCCGGAACAGGAGAAGGACCCGGGGTGGTGCTACCGGACCTGCGCGTTAAACATCGTGAATACTACGAGGACATAGATAAAAGAATTCAGGACGTGCTTGCCAGCGCCGAGAAACTGGACCTAGGGGAAACGACTCTTCTTCTTTTCGACCCATACAATATCCATTCTTCCGGAGATTATCTCTACCATCCGCATTTCCTCGCCTACGGCGCGTACGAGTCGCCGCCTAATTTTCTTAAGGGAACATACATAACCAGTATGAAATCCCGCACCCGAACCATAGAAGGGATCTGGCGCGCTGCCCCTGAGTATACGCAAGGCCCCGGCACCTGATATTATTACGCTCCGCAAAAAGTGCCGGTTGTTTTACTAAGCCTTAATTGGCAGACCCCGCTTTAAGGGGATTCGGGGACAGCTTAATTCCAAAAGCTACCAGCCTTTTGCCTGCAATAGTCGCGCATAATTCCCTAAAAACAACTCAATTCTCCGATAATCAGGCGGAGCTATTCTTAATATGGATATATTAATGGGGACGAGTATTTAGTTTCCGGAGTCTTTTACTTATTCTGATTCTGGTCGCAGCATCCGTAGAAAGCTTCAGCGCTTTTTCATAGTTTTTTATGGCCGGGGGGGTGTTTCCGGTTTGCTCAAAACAATAAGCCAGGCCGAGATAGGCGTTAACCACTCTCGTGTCCGGGATATGCATCTTTTGGGCTGTCCGGATCGCGGCAAGGTAGAACTCTTTTGCTTTGGAAATATTGTTCATCTTCAAAGATATTTGCCCCTGCTGTTCAAATGTAAAGATCTTGCGCTTATCATTTTCGGGAAGCGCTTTTTGGGCCTTATTGTACTCTCTTGCCGCGTTCTTGTAGTCTTTTTGGGAAATATAATCGTCCGCGGCTTCCAGATAGTCCTGATATGATTTTTTCGCTGCGGGTGCGTCCGACGCGGCTGCCGGCGCATCTTCGCCCCGTGTTGCCGGTTCCGCCGTTTGAGTTTCCGTCTCCGGGAACAGGAAGTGGGACGGTTCCGACTCCAAGGCCGGTTTGCTCTCCCGGGATATTGGCCGGGTGGTTTTTCTAGGTTCAGCATTGCCCCTGTCATCGCCGAATTTAAAGCCAAGCGTTAGCTTGTGCGTGTAACCAAGATCTCCAAAGGGAGTAAGCGCGTAATCAAGCGCTAGGGTGTTAAAAGAAATTCCTATTCCAGTGGCAAAACCCGCCAAGCCACCCAGGTCTTTTGAAGAGCGCATGTTATAACCGCCGCGGATAGCCAGCCGTATTTCCGACTGGGTTTGAAACCATTTCTCAGCTCCTATCGCCGCGTAGGGAGCATTGTCCCTTGGTCCCGCTAAATCCAATGTCATGATCCAATCCTGTTGGAAATGCATTATGCCGCCAAGCTTAAAAGTCATCGGCAGGGGGGCGGTTTTCTGGTCAAATTTTAATGTGCCTATCAGATTTTCTGCGACTAATGCCAATTTCATCTTATAAGGTCCGTAAGCCGGAGATAGGAGGCCCAGAGAGGCTGCAAAAGTTTTAGCCGAGGAGACAATAGTAGATTGAATATAACTGATAGAAATCCCCAACGCGCCTCCGGCCAATAAAATATCCCGATTGTCGAATGCCTGGGCGTACGCGGCGGTAAGGGCTAAATTCGCCGGATGTGCGGTTCCGGTCTGGTAGCCGGTTTCATCGGTTTTAGCGATGCTTCCATAACTCATCTGGAGCGCGGAAATGCCTATTACCTGGTTGGAGCCCAGGCGGCGCGCAAAGGCGCCCTGATCTAAAGAAGTGTCTGCCAGATAATTGGCATGCATGATCTCCACCGAGGTCGCCGGAATCCCGACCAGGGCTGCCGGATTATACCGGACAGCGTCGGCATCCTGCGCCGCAGCGCAGTAGGCCTCCCCCATGGCGGCCGCGCGGGCGCTGGTGCCAAAAGAAAGAAACTTGCCGGTGCTGGTTCCCACCGCCGAGGTTGAAAAATTACCGGCGTAAGCCGGAGTTATGCCTATCAGGACGCCAAGAATCGCATAAGGAAATTTTCTGACTGCGGAGATCTGCATATGTTAGCGTTCCACCATGACTTTCAGCGTTTTAGCGCCGCTCCCCGCTTTAATAATTGCAAGGTATACTTCGCTTGCGACCGGCTGGTTCGCTGAATTGCGCGCGTCCCATTGAGCGATGCCACTGGCGTCTGTGGTCAGCTCGCGCACCAGTTCGCCCTGGAAAGTGTAAAGCTTGATCGTCGCGCCAGCTGGCAGGCCTGTAAACTTCATGGTCTGCCCCTGTGACGGGTGCACGGGGTTGGGGAATATTTTTATGGACGAGCCGGATAGTGAGCCGGTCGGAGCTGCCATCATAACCTGGAACAAAGACAGATGATCTATAAGGGCCGTGACCTGGTTGCCCGCCGGGTCCGGAGTTGAGGCATACGGAATCCAAACGGCCCGGGACGGTTCATAGCGCGCGATCACGAATTGCGACTCATTAAGCCCTGCCGCCTGAGCCGGGCTGTAATTCAGCGTAAGAGTCAGCCCTTTTGACGGCAGAATGCTTTTATCCGTAGTAATTTCCGTGCCTGAATTAACCCCTCTGAGTGAAGATGCAAAACTTGCGGCCGCAGGGAAAGAGCTGGGGAACTGCATTGTGACAACCAGGGTTTCGGAAAAAGATTGGGGGGGTATTGTTAAAGCGGCATTGCCGAAAACCAAAGTGGCCTGTTGGGAAGGAAGAACCGTTTTGACCAGACTTGGGGGAATGAAATAGCTGGCGGTTGAAAATGCCGTAGTATATCCCAGGCGGTTGCGCGCGCGCACCCTGGCATAATACGTGGTTTCCATTGCAAGGCCGGTAAGGTTAACCTGTATCACGGCGGAAGCGGAAGAAAAAGGGAGAGGAGTCGAGATACTCGTGGAAAAATTCGAGCTGGAGAGGCTTAATTCAAACTGTGTGTCCGGGGGATTTGAATTCCATTGCCACGCGGCGGCCAGACTTGAGCTTGAAAATTGTGTCAGAGCTAAGGCGGAAGGAACTGCAGCAAATGTAACTGTGGAAATCGCCGAAGCGTATGCGCTGTAAATGCCTTGTCCGTTTTCCGCCTTAACCCTGAAATAATAGTTAACATTCGGGAGCAGAGATGAAAAAGCGCCGGTGCTTAGTGCTGTGCGGCTTGAAGCCGTTATGGTTGAAAAATTATCTGTGGAAAGTTCCAGCGTGAAAAATGTTCCCACTGGGTTTTGGTTAACTGCCCAGGTTACCGAAGCCGAGCTGACGCCAATCCGGGTGATCGCTTGGGAAACCGGTGGGGCCGCCAGGGTGTAAGTAGTAACAGTAGAGGTTAATGCGCTTTCGCCGCCGGCGTTAACAGCGGAGATGCGCGCGCCATAAGCCGTGTTTGTTGACAGTTTTATCTGTGTTAAAGTCGGATTTGTGAGTGCTATGGCTGCGCCACCCGTGGATGGGTAAAATTTATATTGCGTCGCCCCGGCAACGCTGGCCCAGGTCCACATTATTGAAGATACGCTCTGTCCCGAAGCGGAAAAGTTGCCCGGGGGCGCGGACAATGTTTGCACTATAAGTGTATTAGTAGAAGGGGAGAGGATGTTGTCTCCGTTTTTTGCGTTCACACGCAGATAATACGTGGTGGAAGCCGTTAATCCGCTTACCGTCGCGCTTGTTGCCGTGCCCGACACGCTGGTAGTTGACCCGCCCACGGTCCAGTAATCTAGCCGGTATTGCGTCCCGGCGGGGTTTTCGTTTGCGCCCCATTGGACGGTGATCGAGGCCTTCTGTGCGGCGGCCAAACTAAATCCCGTAGGCGGAGCCGCCAGGGTATACACTGTCACCGGTGACGTTAAATCACTTTCCCTATTCGCGGCGGCGGATACTCTGGCGCCATAAGCCGTATTAGTTGAAAGGCGAATTTGAGTTAAAGTCGGATTTGCAAGTGTTATAGCCGCACCGCCGGTGGAGGGGTAAACGTTATACTGTGTGGCCTCTGTAACGTTATCCCAAGTCCAGGTAATTGATGACACTCCCCGCGCCGCACCAGTAAAATTACCTGGTGTAGCTATCACATTTACGGTAAATGCTTTTATGTTCACGTTGCAGTTCGGGGAAGAAATGGTAAGATCGATCCAAGTGTTGCCATCGGAACTTATATAACTTTGCCCGGCGCTGGCCGTAGCTCCGGAACTATATTCGCTAATCGGTGCTTCTATCGGTATCGGGCCATTATATTCAGGAGTATTCACGCCAACAACAACGGAAAAATTTTGACCACTACGCAGAGAAACCTCATCATCCAGGGTTATTGTATGGTAACCGGTGTACGCGATGGTGCCGATCTTGGCGCTTGCCAGTGTGCCTGTGTCTGGGGCATTCGCAACGTCCTTGTATACCCTAACAATGTAGTCGGCATTCATGTCGGTGGCGTAGAAACTGACCGCCTTGATTTTTGTATTGCCGGGACCAGCCGTGAATATGTTTGCAAACCACCCGGTAGTAGTTCCATAACTATAGATTTGATTCCACCCCAGGGGATCATATTGGTAAATCCAATCGAAATGAGTTGTATCGTCCACGATCGGATAGACTGTGTTGCTTTTTATATTTGAGTCGTAATAAGAGAGATAAAAGTAACCATTTTCTCCAAAGGTTGTGCCCCAACTATTCTTCACTATAAATGCGCCGTTACCCGGAGAGGGAACCGCAAAATTGTACTTGTCATAATTGTCGTTCCATCCTACGATAGTGACAGCATGGTTTATTCCCTCACTGCCATAATATGCATAAGCGTGTGTCACGGAGTTATAATAGTCAGTAAAAGTGTCTGTTGCGCCTTCCCATCGGATGGTGGTGTAAACAGCCCCGTAAGTTGTAAGAGCGTATTTGATATTGTCGTTATCAGTTGCTCCGGACCTGTCCGGTAAAAAAAGAGCTTCTTGTATGTTTTTCTGTCTATCTGCAGAGGGGTAGGTCGGCGCATAATACCCCGGAACCTCGCTATACGGGTCGTCTGCTTCGATCCAGGGGCCACTTAAACGTGCCAGATAGGCGGTGGCCATTTGGTTATTCCCTCCGCCGCAGGGATCATTGTCAAAACCACTAGTATCCTTTAGATTGTTTTCCGAAAAATCCCAGAGTTGCCCGGTCAGTAAACGGGATTCCAACGCCGCCATGGTCGCGAATGTCCAACAAGACCCGCATGCACCCTGATCTTTTACTGCTGAAACTTTACCGAGAGCCCGCAGGTCATATGAAGCCGGATAGTATCCTAAAGTCTTAAAACCTTTTATCGGTTTCTTGCCGATATTGTGAGAAAGGTCCAATGGGGAGGGAATGGCGCCTAATGAATGTCCGTCTGTAGTGACATGTTTAACGTTCCCTTGTTTAAGCGCATTTTGATACTTTATGAATTCAGGATTAAGCGAAGTGGAAATGGGAACAGTGGATTGGGCAAGCGCTGCCCTCACACAAAAAAGCGAGGTTATGGCAGCGGTAATAAGGACATATTTACAGCGCATAGGAGTTTCGGGCTTTCCCAGTTCAAATAAATGTTTGAAATATAGTATTTTGAGGACGCGCTCCTAATATTATGTAAATTGTGCCCCCGGCGGACACTATTCTTTTTAAGGTTTACCAGTCGAAGTTCGCGGCAAGCTCTCCGTCTATTGTTACGATGCAATGCATTTTATCCATTCCAAAAAAACTTGTCGCCTTTGTTAATATAGCGGTAACGGCATGATTATTATAATGGCCGGTTAGTGTTTTTGAGGAAGAAAAAAACCCCACTTTCCCGGCAATCACTTCTGTGTCGTCAATAGATATTCTCACCTTGTCTGACGCCTGATTCCATTTGCCCTCTACCTGCCAGGCCGCGGCATTGCTGCCGCGGGAACGGTAACTGGCAGAGCTCGTTGACATGCAGGCGCTAAAGCAGCCCGCAATAAGAAGTGGAATCATTAATTTCATTAACATGTTTATTTTTCTCCTAGTTTCCAGTTTTCCTGAATAAGTGCTTACGGGTGGCAACGACTGCCCCGGCAAACCCCGACCGCCAAGCAAAGCGCGGGGCCTCTCCGCCCTGGTGGCTATTTATTCGCAAACTTCGGTTTTTATCGTGTGCGCTCCAACGATTCCCAGAGTCAGCCCTTGTATAAGATAATCTACAAATGTGATCTTGGTCGTGAACCGAACTTTCTCGTTATTCTGTACTCTCTGAAGCGAAGGGATCGTGGTGGCATCATTGAAGGTAGCAGCGCCCAGTCCGAAGAGCGAATACACCTTTCTGGAGTCTATCTCCGAACATACATCTCGCTGTGTGGCCAGTAAGAGGTTCTTCCGTCCAGGTGATACAATCTGAGACTGAAAGCATCCTGTCAACAATAGTGCAACCGGTGCCAGCAATACTGTTTTTTTCATTTTCATCTCCTTGACTTATACGGTTTTTCGCGTGTTTTCTTCAATTTTTATCTGACAAAGTGCTGTTTGCGCCTCAAGCCTGTATTTAAAGGCTTTAGATTTTCCGATACGATGCCCCACAGCGCCGGCAATAGTCATGCCGAACAATGCAACTGGCAAAATCGCGCCAGATTTCCATTTTGCAATTATTGCCGGTCCCCCAAAGAGTATAAGACCGATTAAGGCGTATTGCAGCGTGGATTTCCGCACAATGCTGTCAGCTTCTTTGTAAAGTTTTTCCGCGAATTGATTTATTACCGCCGGATCATACTGGGTCATAATACCTCCGTTTGTTGTGTGCTATTCCGAATTCGCCAAAACGGAGTTGAGCTCCGTTATTTGTGCGCAAGCTGATGTTGTCGGGATGAGATTGACGTTGAAGCGTGGCGGTTTCCCTTATTGGAATAATACCACTTATAAGTGTTAATGTCAAAAAACAATAATAACACTTATTCATTGTGGATAAAGGGGGTGGCATTGAATAAAATTTAACATGACTTCGGAGGGACTGTGGATGTGAATTTTCAAGCGCTGGTTGGCAAGAATATCCGGCAATTCAGGCTGGCGAACGGCCTGACAATAGAGGAATTGGCTTTCCGGGCGCAATTGCATCCCAATTATCTGGGAGATGTAGAACGTGGCCGGAGAAATCCCTCGCTCATCAATCTTAAAAAAATAGCTGATGGGCTGAAAAAACCGCTGACAGATTTGCTTGCGGGTGCACGCATTTCCACACCGGCGGCCGCATCCTCAACGCGAGAAAAAACCGCGGTGTATTTTTCTGCCGCGCAGGATAAAGACCTGCTTTCCCTTATTAAAACACTTCGCAATAATTCCCCAAAGGACCGTAAACGCATTATTCAAATTGCCAAATCCCTGAGCGCGCGGTTGAAAAACAGTTAGGGGATCTGGGAAGCTGATTCCCCAATAGGCAATTGTCAATTCCTAATCAGTTCTATTGAATTTGAGCCCTTTGACTTTTTCTAAAAATATTTGCTAAGATTTAACTACAGGCGAGACTTTAGCGACTCAACTTGGCCCGGCCTGGGCGAAAGCCGAACAGTGACCTAAACGGGTTTTTTTATTTGGTCTTTAAAATTTATGGTTGCCACGAAGCAGGTGGCCGGTATTTAATATCCAACTTGTTCACCGATAAGAACTAAAGCGGAGCAGCAAAATAATTGCTGAGACCCGCTTTCAACTACAAGTTGCCGGCGGGTTTTTATTTTCCGCCCTAACTGCAAGTCAAAGGAGCTGTTATGCTGAAAGGTAATTACATGTTCACGTCGGAGTCGGTAACGGAAGGCCACCCGGATAAGGTCTGCGACCAGATCTCGGACGCTGTCCTGGACGAGATACTTAAAGAGGATCCGCTGGGCCGCGTGGCCTGCGAAACCATGGTCACAAACGGTCTGGTGGTAATAGGCGGCGAAATAACCACCGAAACCTATGTTGATGTCGAGGGCGTGGCCCGCAAGGTTATAAGCGATATAGGCTATAACTCGTCGGTCTACGGGTTTGACGCCAAGTCCTGCGCGGTCATAAGCTCCATACACAAGCAATCGAAAAACATAGCGCGGGGCGTGAATACCGGCGGCGCGGGGGATCAGGGGATGATGTTCGGCTATGCCTGCGATGAAACCCCGGAGCTTATGCCTCTGCCCATATACCTGGCGCACAAACTGGCGCAGCGCCTTGCTGAAGTACGCAAGACAAAGGTGTTGGACTACCTTGGCCCGGACGGTAAATCCCAGGTTTCGGTTGAATACAGGGACAGCCGTCCGGTAGGCGTTACGGACATCGTGCTTTCCACGCAGCACACTGAGAAAATACTGGATAAGACCGGTGAGAAGATAACGCGGGAGTCCAAAGACGAACTAATAGAGACTGTTATAAAGCCGGTGCTGGGCGACTGGATAAAGGGCGGGGTGAAGTTCCACATAAACCCGACTGGGACGTTTCTTATAGGCGGCCCGCAGGCGGATACCGGGCTTACAGGCAGGAAGATAGTGGTGGACACCTATGGCGGCATGGCGCCGCACGGCGGCGGAGCTTTCTCAGGCAAGGACCCCACAAAAGTGGACCGTTCGGCGGCGTATATGGCCCGCTATATCGCAAAGAATATCGTGGCCGCTGGTTTGGCGCGCAACTGTCTGGTGCAGATCGCTTACGCTATCGGTATCGCGGAGCCGGTGTCCTTCCTGGTGAATACTTACGGCACCGGCCGGGTGGCTGACGAGCGGCTTACAAAGATAGCGCGCGCGCTGTTCCCGCTTAAGCCTGTTGACATCATAAGCGCGCTGAACCTGCGCAAGCCGGTGTACCTGCGGACCGCCGCCTACGGACACTTCGGCCGCGACGGCTTCGCCTGGGAAAACACCGATAAGGCGGAAGCCCTGAAAAAGGAGGCGCTTAACTAGCCGTCGCTTGAAATACAAATAACGATCATAGAGAGTAGGGTTAGGGAACGGCCCGTCTGAAACCCTTGCCAACCTGCCGCCGCACGGCGGTAAGGTGGAACAGCCGACCTTAGGAGGAACTATGAAAAAAATATTATCTTCACAGAATACCGCG
Source organism: uncultured Elusimicrobia bacterium (assembly GCA_903867985.1). Classification (GTDB taxonomy): domain Bacteria; phylum Elusimicrobiota; class Elusimicrobia; order Elusimicrobiales; family UBA9959; genus YA12-FULL-51-18. Next base: position 14,583 of record CAIPTO010000073.1, read on the forward strand.
GAACTGACTGCAAATAAAAAAACAATTATTGGTGAGTCGGCAGCTCAGCCAAAGCTCTCCCGGCTGGCCGGGCTCGGTGTTTACGGCTTTGATCGCTCCGAGCCGGTGATATTGGCGGCGCTGATCACTGAAGATCCGCTGCTGCTGATAGGCCCGTCGGGAACAGGCAAGACCTATCTGCTGAACACGCTATCGGAGGCACTGGGCCTTAATCACCGCCATTACAACGCGAGCCTTATTTCATTTGACGACCTTGTCGGCTTTCCGTACCCGGATAAAGACAATGCCGGAGTCAAATTCCTGGAAACGCCGGCCACCGTGTGGGGCGCCCAGTCCGTACTGATCGACGAGATCAGCCGCTGTAAGCCCGAGCATCAGAACCGGCTCTTCTCGCTGATCCACGAGCGGCGGATTCAGGGAATCCCTTTAACAAAATTGCGCTTCCGCTGGGCGGCCATGAACCCCTGCTCGTCAGATCAGGGCAGCATTGAGGATTATGCAGGCTCTGAGGCGCTGGACCCGGCACTCGCCGACCGGTTTTCTCTTTTTGTGCAGGCGGCGGATTGGGATGAGCTCACCAAGGAAGAGCGCCTGCTTATCGCGGCACCCGCCGGCGAGGGCCGGGTGGCGAATGACGGCGGCCGTCTCCGCGATGAAGTCGCGCTCTGGCGCAAAGAGTTTTTGTCGCGGTTGGAAGATTGTCCGCCGATAATTTCAACCTATGTAGAAGCCGCCATTACGGCGCTGAGCTCTGGTGGCGCGCGGCTTTCCCCGCGCCGCTCAACCCTGATGACAAGAAGTTTGTTCGCGGCGACTATCGCGGCTGGCAATCAATCAGAGTCCATCTTCCGCCGTATCCTGCAAGCCAGCTTGCCGCAACAGTGCTGGGGCGTTGCGATAAAGCGCGAAACAGTGGCGGCGGCGCACAGGGTAGCCTGGGCCAGTGCCCAGCCGGACTCTCCCGGTATCTGGCTGCATTCTTTTATGGCCGAGAAAAACCTGGCGCGCAAGCTGGCCATACTTGTGGAGAGGTGTGATTCCCTGGATAGCGGCACCCAGGCCGTGGCCGAACTGCTGGCCTCGGAGGCGCCGGAACGCGCCGCCGCCTTTGCTTTTGTCACCTATCCCGCCGCCGTCGCGGGCAAACTGCCTATCGGCGCCGAGGGGGTAAACGACCTCGGCAAGGCGGCAGCGCCATTCCTTACCGCTAAAGGGGATATTGTTTGGCAGGAGCGAAAATCAACTATGACTCTAAAGCAGGCGTTTGTGGCGGCGGCGACGCAGGGAAAACAAACAAAGCACCCTGACTTCGTCCGCTACGCGGCAGTCTTAAATAATTTGGAGGGCGGGCGCGCGGAACGCGCCAAGCAGTTTTTTAACGGCTGCCTGGCGCGGAAATATCAGGTGGCTAACCCGGAAGCGCTGGAATCCGAGATGGACCAATGCGTAGAGATGCTGACGCAAAAAGGTCTTATATGAACCAGTATATTCATATTCCGCAAAGTAACCAGGGCGGACCGGTGCTGTACGCGAATATAGGCGGTCCGGCGAGCTACCCGCGCAAGCAAAGGATCAATTCGTCTATTCTGGGCAGGAAAACAATCAGCTCGTCCATCCTGGGGAAAGACGACGGCTTCTCACGCTGCCCGCTTGTTATGCGCCTGTGTCTTATTTTCGAAGATGGCGAGGATCCTGTCGCAGTTATCGCTGGCATCCTGAAGCGGGAGGGTTACACCAGCCCGGAGGAACTGCGCGGAAAGTTCAGCCTGCCGGAAGGGCGCCTCATATGCCGGCCCGTAAGCGTGTCATTGCGCCACGGCGGCCTTGTGGTAAAGACCGCCGGTCGGGATAAAGTTCTTGAGCAGGCCCTGCTGCTGGGGCTTTGCACAAGCCAGATCTTTGACCCCGCGCGCCCGGTGCTCTGGACAACCGGCAGCCTTACGCGCGCCCTTGAACTTTTTGACCCGGCGGGGTTCTACTTATGAACGAGATAAATGAAAAACGTTTCCGGGAGATCGTCATAGAGCTGATTGACGAGAATCCCTTCGCTATCCGGGCGGTATTGAAGATCGTGGACATTATCTTCACTACAGCGGTTGCCACGCTTGCCGTTACCCGTGAGGACAAGCCGAGGCTTTTTGTTAATCTGGCATTTCTTAAAAAACACTGTCAGGACGATCTGCATATCAAGGCCGTCATCTGCCACGAGTTCCTGCATGTCCTGTTGCGCCACACTGAGACCAAGGGCGCCTTTAGCGCGGCGAAGCATCTGGCTTTTGACGCCGTTATAAACGCAATTCTACACCGCCAGTACGGAGTCGCTTATTCTTCCATGATGTCGAGCTACTATGCGGAAGCGCAGGATCTTACAAAGCTGCTGCGCCCGATGAACGCCAAAGAGCGCGCCTCGTACGCGAGACAGCAAGCCGACGCGCGCTTTGGTCTGCCGCAATGGGTTCATGCCTGGGCCGCGCTTTATAACGGCCGCCTTGTCGCCGACGATATCGAGGCGCTTGTTCGGGATATACAAAATATCGGCGGCGTTGCTGGCTTAGAAGACGACGCCGGGTCCGGCCTATTCAAGCTTAAGAGAGGGCTGCCCGAGGGGTTTGGTGATCTGCTCGGCGACCATGAAAATCTGGGCAAACCGCTGCCGGAGGGACTGCGGAAAGCGCTTGAAGAAGCGCTCAGGCAAATGAACGGCTCAGGAATATGGCGCAGCCCCAAAAGCCGCGGTATCGGGGCTAACCCCTATGAGGCGCTATTCACCGCGCAGAACGAACCAATGCGCCGCTGGGAGAGGAAGACGCTGGAGATCCTCAAGCGGTATCTGTCGCCTGATAAACATTCGCGCGCCAGGCGCTTTGAGGAAGCGGCGGCCCATATCCCCGTGCTTTCGCCCAAAGACCGCAGGGCATTTATGCGCGCTCTGTGGGCGCCGTTTCTGCCCGATGCCGAGTGGACTACCCGGCAGCCAAAGCGCGAAGGCACGGCTCAGGTGTACCTGGATGTTTCGGGCTCCATGTACGCCGAGATGCCGATATTGATCGCGCTTCTTAACCGGCTATCGCGCTATATCCGCCGCCCGTTCTGGGCTTTCAGCGATGTGGTCGCGCCGGCCGTAATAGAGCGGGGCCAGTTCAAAGCGCTAACCACGGGGGGCACCAGCATGGCCTGCGTCCTGGAGCATATAGCTAAAACACACCCCGCGTCCGCCGTGGTGGTGACCGACGGCTATATTGAAACTATTTCCCATCAACTGGTTGAAAAGACCTCCGCTACGCGCCTGCATATCCTGGTCACGCGCGACGGCAGCCCCGCCGAACTGCGTCTCGCGGGACTGACTTACACCCAATTAGAGAGGCTGCCAATATGATCAGAGTTTCAGAAATGGTTTTGCCGGGCCATCCTGACAAGTTTTGTGATCAGGTCGCGGACGCGATTATAGCCGAGTGCGTTAAAATAGACCCGGACGCCTACGGGCAGGTGGAGGTTTCCGTCTGGTCGGATATCGTCTGGCTCAGCGGAGGAATTTGCACGCGTCGTCCGATTAAGAAAACGATACCGAAAATTGTTCTGGAGACAGGGCTTGCCATCGGCTATATTTCCGGCAATCATATCGACGCCTCCCGCTACAAAGTTACCAGCACTATCTGTCAACGCGTCGGCGACCCGGCGCAGTGGTCAAGCGAGGTAAATGATCAGGCCGTGGTGATAGGCTGGGCCGGATACGACGACAAGACCCGCTATTTGCCGCCGGAGCATTATCTGGCGCATATCTTCCGCGAGGCGCTTGCGGAATCCTGCCGCGGGGGCCTGCTGAAGGGCCAGGGTCCTGACGGTAAATTTGTAGCGCGCCTGCGCGAGGAGGGGGACCGGTGGCGGCTGGAACACATTCTGCTGACGATACAACACAAAGAATCTGCCGCCGTGATGGATGTGTGCCGGGCGGTAGTGGCGACGCTTGAAAGCGTGTATATGCAGCTGCAGGCCCGGGATAAGCGCTGGTGCGCCCCTTGGAAGGAGGTGGAAATACTGGTAAACCCCAATGGTCCGCTGGTCCGCGCCGGCAGCGACGGGGACAACGGGCAAACGGGCAGAAAGCTGGTTGCTGATTTCTACGGGCCGCGCATCCCTATAGGCGGCGGCGCGCTTTCGGGCAAGCAGCTCAGTCATATTGACCGCCTCGGCGCATATTCGGCCCGCGACGCGGCGGTGCGCGCTGTTCAGTCGGGCGCCAAGGAATGTCTGCTGCGGCTTACCTATGCGCCAAACACGCCGGAACCGCTGGATGTGTTCTATGAATTGTCTGGGCGCGGGAAACGGCAAGCGGCGGAGTTTTTTCACCACGGGGCGATGATGGAACGCTACTCGCCTGATTTGATTTCAAGAAGAATGGCGGAAGGCCGCCACTTTTTTGATCGGCTGCTGCCCTGGAACACCGGGTGGTCTGATAAATAGGAGATTCGGGGAGAGGTTAATTCGCAATTCTATGTTATTATCGCCGGAATTCACCTGGAATTCAAGGCGGGAGAGGGGTCTTTAAGCGGCTGACGCGGAGGCTATTCGCAAGGGTACGGGGCGGTTTACGGGACGGTACACGGGAAAAACACGGGAATTGCACGGGAAAAACACGGGAATTACACGGGAATTACACGGGAAACGTACGGGAAACACACGGGAAGCTCACGGGAGACGCACGGGAAGCCCACCGGGGCTTCACCGGGGGTACATTTACATGATCAGGCATGGTTTTACGGTGAAAAATGTTTTAAAAAAATCGAAAGGCGCGATGATTTTGAAGAGCCGGCAGACAGGCGCAACCTTTTTGCGCAAGGGGATTGACACAGAATATTGGTCGTGCTATGATGGCAGTACTATGTCAACATATAAAAAAGCAAATAAAAATGAGCAATTACCGGAATGGGCTATTCACATTGAGGAGGTTTATAGTTGGGCGGCGCGCCCTACCATCTTCGGCGGGGAACTGCTGAAGAGGACTGTGCGCTGGTATTCTTCCGCCGGGCTTCTTCCGTTGCCTGAACATTTCGGAAAAAACGCATATTACGATAGGAGGAATATATTTTGCTATCTACAGGTAATAGAAATACTCAATAAAACATTCAAGCTGTCTTTGCCTGCTACAAAAATCATCCTGGATAAAATTAAGGCCATGCCGTCTTTTAAGTTTCTGCCAGGCCGCAATAAGTCCGGCGCCGCTTTCCCGATAGCCGATATTTATGATTTCCTGGTTGATTTTATTATTTCAGAAATGGATACATATCGCGCCGAGGCACATGAATTGCGGGGGGCCGATGACAAACACTGGATCGTCACTGGCATGTTAAAAACATGCGATCTCAAGGCGGGGATACTCACCGCCTTATTAGGAAATTCTTCGGAGATAGAACACATGATAGTGCAGGGTTTTAAGCCTTTCCAAAAATCCGTGGAGGCTAAGCTCGTGCAGGCGGAGCAGAGATTTAGTAAGCGGCGCAAAGTGTAGGCGGTTATATTTTTTTAAACAATAATGGCAGTATACTGCCATATAAGGGTGAGCGAGCTGGCAATGACTAATAGATACCTGAATATCGTGGAGGCGGCTGCGTACCTGCGGATGAGCCGCTGGTATCTGTATAAAATGGTCGAGCGCCGACGCGTCCCGTATATTCCTATGCCTTTTTGCGGGGATGAGCCGCTGATCAGCATGAAACGCAGCAAGAAGGCTGTCCGCTTCGATGCTTTGGCGCTTGACAAGTGGATGATGGAAAAAGTGATTACACCGCTGGATAGGCGGAGGCCATTCTAAAATTCAGCCCAAAAATCTTGAGCGGCGGGCATAACATATGTTATAATTAGATCGTGGCCCACAAGACATTCGAGAAATACCTGAAAGAGAAGGGAATCAGTCAATCGGAATGCGCCCGCCGACTGGGCGTTCAGCATATGACTGTCTGGCGGTGGATAAAAGGGAAGGTCCGCCCCAGCCATTTCGCGAGAATCAGTCTCAAGAAGCGGATCGGTTTCGTCTGGCCTGAAAGCGGAGGGGGGAAAAATGGGGCTTTATAAAATGGCGCGGTCTCCGTTTTGGTGGTACTCGTTTAAACTTAATGGTAAAAGAATCCGCAAATCTACGGGGCTTAGCGATAAGAAACAGGCAGCTGAGATTTATCTCCTGCAGCGCGGAGGGCACATTCTCGGTAAAGAGAAGGGGCAGCTTCCCGCTATTCCTCTGAAACAATTACTGGAAACCTACCTTAAAGATTACTCCAAAACCAATAAACTTTCTTACCGCATAGATTGCAGTATGGTGAAAACCCTGAATAATTTCTTCGGGGACAGGGTCGCTTCGGAAATCACGCCTCAGGTTATAGAGCAATATAAATCGCACAGGCGCCAGACGCCGGTGGGGGACCACTTTATAAGCGGGGCCAGGGTAAACCGCGAGCTGGCGCTGCTTAAGCAGGCCTACAATAAGGGAATGGACTGGGGGCTTGTGCTGGATAATCCGGTGAAGCGTGTGAAATTCTTCAGCGAAAAAGACCGGAGCCGTACCAGGTATCTGAGCCAGAGCGAAAAAGAGCGGCTGTTAAATCTCTGCACGCCATTCCTCCGGCGCATAGTGCTGGTCGCGCTGAAAACAGGTATGCGCCAGACAGAGATTCTGGACCTCAAGTGGGGCAATATAGATTCAAACGCGAATCAGATTGTTCTTAAACGGACAAAAAGTGGTAAAATAAGATATATTCCGATTCACCCGGATGTCCTGGTCATCCTGCAAGGCCTGCCAAAGGGCCGGGAATACGTGTTCTTTGATGATAACGAGGCTCGAACGTGGCATGGGCAGCGCAGGTTGGGTTTTGAGGCCGCCTTGGACCAGGCAGGCATCAGGGATTTTCGGTTTCATGATCTGCGCCATACCTTCGCGAGCGAACTTGTTATGAAAGGGGCGGATATAAAAACGATCTCAGAGCTTCTGGGGCATTCAACTACCCGGATGACAGAGAGATACTCGCACTTATCCGCCAGTCACAAAGGCTTAGCCATCAATTTATTAGCCAGCGAAGCCAGGCCAGTGGTTATGGTCTCAAAAGTGCTTTCAGAAGTTGAAAATCAGCAAATTGTGTCAGACTAGTGTCAGACTGGCTTTTGGGTAGAGTGGTGAAAAAGCCAAATAGTGTATACAGCATAATCATAAACGGCGCGGTGGCCAAGTGGTAAGGCGGAAGTCTGCAAAACTTCTATTCGTGGGTTCGATTCCCACCCGCGCCTTTTACAATTTAGAGGAACGATCGGGAGGGAGTGGAAGAGAAGGATTCCCACCCGCGGCTCCAGTTTTTCCGGGGGTCTCATGCACCTTAGCCGTTTAGCGATGTCGGTGGGTCAGTCCGCAACGCTGAAATTGAACGAACTCGCCGGTATCCTTAAAGCCGAGGGCAAACCCGTTGTGCATCTTGGCGGCGGGGAGCCAGAGGAAAAGATACCCCAGGGCGCATACGACGCTTCACTGAAAAAGCTGGACACCAGATATATCCGCTACACAGCCACCAGCGGCATCCCCGAACTAAAAGCAGAAATATCCTCCTACACTGAAAAAAATTACGGCCTTAAGCCCTCCGCCAAAAACATTGTGGTCTCCGGCGGGGCGAAGCAGGCTATCTATAATTTCCTAATGGCCGTGGTTGATCCGGGCTCCGAAGTCGTTTTCCCCGCGCCTTACTGGGTCAGCTATCCGGAAATGGTGAAAATGGTTTACGGCACCCCCGTGGTCGTCCGCCCCGAGCCAGGCAAACTCCTGCCGGATATACAGGAGATGGACCGCCACATCACTTCCAATACCCGCGCGGTGATGCTCAACAGTCCTAATAACCCTTCCGGCATGATCTACCCGGAAGAGTTCGTGAGGGAGCTTGTTGAGATCTGTGAATATCGCGGCGTCTATCTGATGATGGATGATATCTACAACCGGCTGGTATTCGGCGGCGCGTCCGCGCCCAACGCTTTCGCCCTGTCGAAGCAGCCCCTCAATGATTCCATTATCGTTTCTATCAACGGCGTTTCAAAGATGTATTCCATGACGGGATACCGCATCGGCTGGAGCGTGGCGAGCGAGGCTATAACCCAGGCGATGGTCAAGATACAGGCCCAGATCACCTCATGCCCCTCGGCTTTAAGCCAGGCTGCTGCCGCTGGCGCCATGGCCGAGCAGGGCTCTTTCGTGGAAGATCTGCGCGTTCAGCTGGAAAAAAAGCGGGATTTGCTGATATCGGAACTTAAAAAATTCAAGAAAGTGAAGATCCATATTCCGCAGGGCACATTTTACAGCTTCCCCGATTTCAGCGCCTACGAGCCGGATTCAGAAAAGCTTTCAAAACTCCTGCTGGACAAAGCTATGGTCGTTACCGTGCCCGGCAAAGAATTCGGGCTGGACGGCCACCTGCGCCTCAGCTACTGCGGCAGCGAGAAAGATATCGTGGAAGGCCTTTCTCGGATCAGAAAAATATTAGACGCGTAACAGCAGGACAGCGCGGCAGTAAGACCGCTTAAAAACCGTATTTTTCCTCTTTCTTTCTATCATACTGTCTTGCTGTCGTACCGCCGAGCTGACTTAAGGAGACTTTATATGTCTGACACTATATCAACTGACTTCGGGCATATCGGCCAGGAGCTTGAAAAGATAGGAATTAAAACCTCCGGCAAGATACACCGGAATCTGTCCGTGCCCGCCATTTACGAACACATAATCTCAAAAGGCGAAGGGGTAATGGCCTATAACGGCCCCGTAATCACGCGCACCGGCGTCCATACCGCCCGCGCCGCTCAGGATAAATTTATAGTTAAACAGGAGCCCAGCGCCGCTCATATCTGGTGGGGCGACTATAACGTGCCTTTTGAATCCGGGAAGTTCGACAGGCTGTATGAGAAGATAACCGGCTATTTCAGGGACCGTGACGTTTATGTGCGTGACTGCTATGCCGGCTCCGACCTCGCGCGCCGCCTACCCGTGCGCGTCATCACTGAATACGCCTGGCACAACCTGTTTGCAAGTCATATGTTCCTGGGACCGGACTGCGCCGCGGCCCTTCAGGCGCACGAACCGCAATTTACGGTCATCTGCGCCCCCGGCTGCAAGGCCGATCCGGCCGCGGACGGTACCAGAAGCGCCACCTTCATCCTGGTCAATTTTGAAAAAAAAGTCGTTATTATAGGCGGCACGGCCTACGCCGGAGAGATAAAAAAATCCGTTTTCACGGTGATGAATTACCTGCTGCCGCTGAAAGGCGTAATGCCCATGCACTGCTCGGCCAATCTGGGGAAGAGCGGAGATACCGCCATTTTTTTCGGCCTGTCAGGCACCGGAAAGACCACGCTCTCGTCCGACCCTGAGCGCCGCCTTATCGGGGATGACGAGCACGGCTGGACCGAGGACGGCATTTTTAATTTCGAAGGCGGCTGTTACGCTAAGGTTATAAACCTGTCGCAGAAAGCCGAGCCGCAGATTTACGAGTGCACGCGGCGTTTCGGCACGGTGCTTGAAAATGTGGTTTATGACCCCTGCACGAGGGAATTAAATCTGGACGACGGCTCCCTCACCGAGAACACGCGCGCCGGGTATCCGCTTGACTATATAAATAACGCCGTGCGCGGAGAATTCTTTCCGCATCCGAAAAATATCGTGATGCTGACCTACGACGCCTTCGGCGTATTGCCGCCGATATCCAAACTTTCCTATGAGCAGGCGATGTATCATTTTATTTCCGGCTACACCGCCAAAGTGGCTAACACCGAGATGGGCGTAAAGGAGCCCAAGGCGACATTCAGCGCCTGCTTCGGCGCCCCGTTCATGAGCCATCATCCCTCGGTGTACGCCGAGCTCCTGGAAAAAAAGATGCGCGGGCATAAGGTCAACTGCTGGCTCATAAACACGGGCCTGGCCGGCGGCCCCTGCGGAGTCGGCCGGCGCATAAGCATACAGCATACCCGCGCCCTGCTGAACGGCGCGCTTGGCGGCGCGCTGGCGTCCGTTAAATTTATGAAGGACCCCGTCTTCGGTTTTGATATCCCGTCGTCGTGCCCCGGAGTACCCGCCGAGATAATGGCGCCGCGCTCGGCGTGGAAGCATCCCGCCGAATATGACGCTAAATACGCGGAACTGGCCGGCCTCTTCTCAAAAAACTTTAAAAAATTCAGCGTCTCTAACGAGAATATAGTAAAAGCCGGCCCCAAAGCTTGAAGGTCTCCGTCGGGGTAAAAAGAATTTCATTGACAAACATAATGGAAAATAAGGTAATATCTCTTGAAGTAGTCAGAAACCCATAGGAGGAAGTACACATGCCCGCAGCTAAAACAAACTCGAAGTTCATGGCCCCCATCACCCCCGACACGATTCTTGCCGAAGTTATTGGCGCGAAGCCGATTCCCCGGACCGAGATAGTGAAGAAAATCTGGGCCTATATCAAGAAGAACAACCTTCAGGACAAGAAAAACAAAAGAATGATCAACGGCGACGTCAAACTCACCGCGGTCTTCGGTGGTAAGAAACAGGTCAGCATGTTCGAAATTGCCAAATTCATCGGCAAGCACGCGAAATAAGTAGGTTTAAATAATATAAGCGCCGGCTTCGAAAGAGGCCGGCGTTTTTATTGTGTGCCCAGCATGAAACCAAGCTTGGAGGTGAAAGTCCTCCGAGGATACAGGTTGCAGAAAACTCAAGCGAAGCGCAAGGCAGTATGCCGTGAGGCATACGCTGAAAGAAGCGTGGAGCGAAAATCCGAGCCGACGA
>CAIPTO010000074.1 GCA_903867985.1 uncultured Elusimicrobia bacterium
CCAAGATTTGTTTTCCTTGAGTCCGTTGAGGGCGAGGGGAATCGAAGCCAACCACGGCGCATCCGGTGGATGAAAAGCGAAGCGCCAGCCGTGGTGGCCGGCTGTGGAAGAGCGACCGGGAGGGAGCGCAGGAGCAGGATTATCGCTCCGCTACTCTCCATGAGCCGGAACAGGATAGCGTAGTCGAGCCCCATCGCCCGCTCCAAGTTTTGATACAGCGTTTGCCATATGGCGTGATACTCTATATCTTATGACAAAATCAAAAAGTTTCTGGGCAGTCCTGGCAGTCATATCCTTAGCCGCCGCCGGTTTTTCCGGCTACTCTATCTACAACAGGCTCACCATTTATTTTGCCAGCGACACCATGGAGATACGTCCTAAACCCGTACCAATGCTCCCTGATGTGGAAGAAACCAAAGAAGAACCCGCACAAAGCGCGGCTAAACCCCCTGAGTCCCAGCCCGCCCCCAAAGAAATAAAGGAAGAACCCCAGAAGCAAAAAGCCATAAAAACCGCTTTTGAATACAAGAACGCTTCAGCCAAAAGCGTGTCTCTGGCAGGCAGCTTCACCAAGTGGAAAGAACTCAGGATGACTAAAAAAAACGGCGTCTGGAAGACCGAAGTCTATATTCTGCCCGGCAATTACCTCTACCATTTCTCAGCGGACGGGAAAAAAGTACTGGATCCGTCCAAGCCTAAAGGCCCGGTAGGGGAATCCATCGCGGTAATCGAGGCAGCACATCCTGCAACCGGCAAGAAGTAAGCGGCGCGGCTCCGTCGGGCAGTAAGAATTAAAGATTCTGTAACAAGCCTGTAACAGGCTTGAGCTAGACTATACCGGGAATATGAAATTTAAAACCTCTGTAAAAGTATTACTTGCGTTGACCCTTTTTCCGTCGACAGCGTTCGCTGTCAGTACACCCCGAACCAGCGCCGCTACTGTCCTTTTGCCTGACGGGAACATTATGATCACCGGCGGCGTAAAAGATGAGTTAAACGCGCCAACCGCGACGGTAGAGATTTACGATATGGCCGCGTCCGCCTGGACCGCCGGAGATCCGATGAATGTAGCCCGTTCATCGCATACCGCGACACTGCTCGGTAATGGCCGTGTGCTTGTAACCGGCGGGTTCAATAGCGGCGCACCCTTAAAATCCGCGGAGATATATAACCCGGCAACAGGCCACTGGACCGACCTTGGCGAAGTGATGATATCCACCAGGGGGGGGCATACCGCGACGCTTTTCACCAGGGGAGCGTCTTCCGGCACCGTCCTTATCTGCGGCGGTCAGGCAAATGCTGATATCACCGCTACCGACGCCGTAACAAAATCCTGCGAAAAATTCACTCCGGCTGCAGAACCCGCTAACGGAGGCGTTTTCTCAGCCCTGACAAATATGACCAGCCCCAGGATGGGGCATACGGCCAGTCTGCTAAATTCCGGAAGCGTCTTTTTTTCCGGCGGCATGGCTTATAGCGGCGGCTTGATATACCTGGCCACTAACGAAATCTATGATCCGGCAACCAATGTCTGGATGCCCGTCAGCCCGCTGCTGGAAGGCCGGACGCGGCATTCGTCAACGGTCCTTAATAACGGCAACATACTGATAGCCGGCGGCTATAACTCCTCAAACCAGGACGACCAGTTCAGCACTGACAACGACACTACCAAGGCGCAACAGAATCAGGGCACTCAGGGCTACCTCGACGGCGTGGAGATGTTCAACCCGCTCGGTGGCCGCGTGGCCATCTCAGGCAAAGATTCTGATCTGCTGTTTTACAGGAACTCCAGTCATGGCGCGCTCCTGAAGCCCAACGGCGACATCCACTTGCTGGGGGGTTACGGGAATATCCCAGTCACCTATTTTGACCCCTCACCCACGCTTACGTCCGGAAGTTATATAACTTTAACGGCCATAGGGCTGACTTCATCAACCGTAAGCGGCGGGGAGATAAACTTCGCTCTGAACGAGGAGGTTTCCCGGACCGTTTCCGGCCGGATAATCGATGGCGACATATTTTTTTCGCCTCCGACTCTTAACGCAACCACCGGACTGCCTATACCGTCAATCGTAATTGAGAATGTTAAGGTATACATGCAGCGCAGCACGGCCGCAATAGACGGTCTGCCTGTAACAAAAGGTTTGGACGGGACCGGTGGAAAATTCACGAATACCGTTCAGCTTCAAAATCCGGAATCCACAGGCCCGGCTTCTACCGTCGTATTTACGCCCCTGGATGCGTCCACTTACGACACGCTGATCATGACTACGCTGTTGGATTTAACAACAAGTCCCCTCCTGACGGCAAATAAAACAACACTGCTGCCCACATCAACGCTCACCACCGACCTCGCTTTTACGCTTCCCGAAATTTATATAGGGGCCACCGTTACAGGCAGAGCCGACCTGCAAAGCGGTATGATTTCGGATACCGCCGGCAAATACTCTCTAACCTTAGGAAAAGACGGTGTCGTAGGCGGCACAGCCACCTTTACGGGAGCCGTTACAGAAACCTTTGTGAGCGGAGAACGCAAAGGCCTGGTAAACGCTCCGGCCGTTCATTTCACCAATCTTACCGGGATTCTGACAAACACCTCCAATCCGGCGGTATCGCTTACAAGCGGACTAGACGCGGGCGGCCAGGAACTGGTAGGCATAACGCTTAATGTCAATTTCACCGCAAACAGGATCAATCTTACAAAATCCAGTTCACTGACCAATTATGTCGTTGGCATGTCTACACTTGTGGTCAGGGAAATGATTTTCGCTGACGACCTGAGTTACAATCCCGGGAACAGTGCCTGGTCTTTTAACATCGCGTCCCCGTTCTATCCGGTTTTCAACAATAGCGCGTTCCTTACTCCTGCCAACGACATTATGTCCTTGGGCGGAAGCAACTGTGAAAGCAATCCCAATCCAAATCCTTCAACCTTGAATTGGTGTTCCAGGCTTACAAATGTCAACAGACGATTTGACCCGGTGAGCGGCGATGTCACCTATATAAATCAAAATATCAGCCAATGGCCCGCGGACGCGAGTCTTAACACAAAAAGAGCTTTTCACACCAGCACGCTCCTTCCGGACGGCAACATTCTGACCTGCGGCGGAGCGAACGACACCGAGACATTATCCTCCTGCGAACTTTACGATAAGACCGTGAAAAAGTGGGCATATGTCGGACCTATGAATTACGCTAGGTCGAACCATACGGCGACGCTCCTGGCCAACGGCAATGTTCTTCTGGTCGGAGGCACGGTCAGCGCCTCCACCGCCGTAGTGAACGCGGCCGAAGTATATTATCCGGATACAAAAAGATTCCTGACCACGGACGCGATGGCCACGCCCAGAGCGGATCATACCGCCACGTTGCTGCCGGACGGGAATGTCTTAGTTGTGGCCGGCAACTCCGGCAATTCATATTCCAATTCTTCTGAAATATACATAACAACTACCTCAAAATGGCAAACAGTGTCCGACACGCTTGGGACCGCCAGAGCCCAGCATACCGCGACTCTCCTTAAAGACGGAACCGTTCTGGTGGTCGGGGGAATAAACAGCCTTAACGCCGTGGACACCGCCGAAATTTATAATCCTCTGACGCGTCAATGGAACAGCGCTCCCGACAACCTTAATGATAAAAGATATTCACACACGGCCAACCTGCTCCGCGATGGACGGGTACTGGTTATGGGCGGCAGCAGCGGCCTGCAGGCCTTGGCAAGCGCGGAGATATATGACGGGACAAATTGGATTTACACCAGGGCCTTCCCGGCCGGGCTCCACCATGGCAACGACATGGTAGAGGCCAGAAGCAATCACACCAGCACACTCCTGCCCAATGGTAAAATACTTGTTACCGGCGGCGAGGCGCCGGGTATGGCCAGAAATACAGCGGAAGGCTATGACGTGGACTTCAGCACCTGGCAGCGGCAGGGTACCATGGAAAAAAGAGCCCGCCACACCACCGTTCTGATGGAAGACGGCAGCCTTATGAATATCGGCGGCTTCGACGGTTCTAAATATCTTAGCTCCACCGAGAAAATTTATTTTTCGAACACTCCCGATATAGATGGACTCAGCACGGTCATATCCAGGCAGCCGCGCATTTCGACAGGCACCGTACGCTTCGACCGCGGCCAGCGCGCTACGCTTATCAGCGATACCACTAACTTCCACGGCCTGACAGAAGCCTCCGGCGGCGGGGCCGGGGCGATGAACGCCTCTTTCAGCAATCCCAGAGTCTACCTCCAGGCGATAGACAATCCCTCCGGATTCCTTACAGATCTGACAACCCGGCTTTATACCCTCTATGACAGCAACGGCAACACCAACTGGGAGAGCACGCTTTCATCCATAACCATCACTATGCCGGCCACCGCCGGCGAAATGCCGTACGGCTGGTATCACATGCGCGTGGCGTCTAACGGCCAGTTCTCGGCCGCGCACACGGTCCAGGTCACGGTCCCCAGGCCCAGCGGCTTGACCACCATCCCGTCGGGTTCAGTGATGGGGTCAACCTCTGTCCAGTGGACTTGGGGACAAGGCACACTGATCCCGTCAGAAAATGACGGATACGCCGTCTTCGCTTCAAGCGATGATGTCTTTGTATCTACAGTGTCATTCGCAGCTTCGGCGACATACCATCAAGAGAACCTGCCGCCCAATACAATGATCTCGATAAAAGTCGCGGGGTACAATACCGGCGGCTACGGCGCTTTCCAGAAATCGACTACATATTACACGCTGGCGGTAGCCCCGCAGGATCTGACCGTGGACTATTCCAGTTTCGAGACCGCAAGTTTATCATGGAACCCCATGAATAATTCTCCGCTGACCATATACGAAGTTTCAATGTCAAAGTATATAGACTTTCTCCCGGCCGAGGATGTTTTTACTCCCGTGCCTTTTAATGATCGACTCACAAGCACCAGCACCATCATAAGTCAGCTCAATCCGAACCAACTCTATTATTTCCGAGTCCGGGCCATGAATGCTGACGGCATTGTCACAGATTACGACAACGCGTACATGACCGGCGCGCCGGTCTCGACCGTGACCGTGGGCAATATCAGCAATCTGACAGGCACTCCGCTTACAATGTCGTCCATCAACTGGTCATGGGACGAGTCATCAGGCGCCACCTTCTATGAAGCCTATGATGTGTCAGCAGGAACAGATTCGGCCGTCTTCATAGGCTCCACTACAGTCGGCAGTTTTGACCATATAAATTTGAGCACGAACACCGCCTATACCGTAGCGATACGAGCTGGGATAGATGATTCCCGCACGCCCTCCGGGCCCGTGCGGGGACCGATGACCGTCTCCGCCCCTGTATATACGCTGGCGGTGCAACCGTTACCCGGAGTTCCGGCGGTCTTCACGGTTATAACTACAACCACGTTCAAACTTAATTGGATAGCCAACGGAAATCCTTCTTCTACCACGTATATGGTCGGAATCGCCACTTATATGGTGACGTCCGCGGATGATATAAATTCCGTGAATTTTCTCCAGATAAGCACGGTAACCGGCACCTCTGAAGTAATTTCCGGACTGATCCCCAATGTGCTGTATTCCGCAGGCATTCTCGCGGTAAACGGTGCCGGATTGACCACAGATTCCATCCTCCTCGGCTCCGTGTACACCAAAGCCCAGGCCCCGACCAATTTCGGGCCTACGAGTATAACCCCGTCCGGCGTCAGCTTGGCCTGGGACACAGGCGCTAATTCGGCGCAAACCATCTACGAGGTTCGCGGGACCACAACTCCTGGTTTTGGCGCGGGTGTAACCAGCTATATACCCTTCTCCATGCTCTACACTACCAACACTCTTACCCTTAACAGCCTCTTAACGGCAACCTCTTATTATTTTGACATCGCGGCGATGAACGGAGGCGGCACCGTGACAGCCCGCACGCGTTCGGTACCTGCCATATATACTCTCCCGGGCCCCGGCGGAGCCCCCGGAGGCTCCATTGGCGGCAGCAGCCAGGTAGGATCCGACGTAACCATAGAGGGCACGCTTCCCAACGGCAGAAAAATATCGCTGCTCGTCCCGGCCGGCTCTTTTGAATCTCCGACTTCACTGGCCATTTCCATGTCAGCCACCAACTCCTGCATCCAAGGGGCCATACCGCTGGTGGAGGTAGCGATATACACCCAGAACAATGCCCAGCCGCAGGTGCCGATAACCCTTAAAATCGCCTACACCACGACAGAATCCGGCGCCGGCATCAGAGATAATATCAAGGATCTGGTCCTTGCCAGGTACAACCCGGTTTCGGGAGAATGCCTGCCGCTTGAAACAAAAATTGACCAGTGCTTTGCCAACGAAGGTCAATGGCCCCACTGCATCACGGCCAAACTTAATCATTTCAGCGTATTCCAGCTTATGATAAATGCCGCCGCGTCAAACCTGAGCGCCGTCCGCGCTTACCCCAATCCCTATTACACCAACCGCGGCCAGGGTTTCATGACTATAGACAGACTGCCCGCCTCGGCAAAGGTTAAGATTTACACCCTTTCCGGAAATAAAGTCTGGGAGGGAACAGCCAGCACCACCGGCGTCCTGACCTGGGGCGCTGTCAACAAATCCGGCGTCCTGGTAGGCAGCGGCATCTACCTGGCTGCGATAGAGTCCGTAGTTGGGAAAAAAGTGCTGAAGATAGCGGTTGAAAGATAAGAGTACGATATGAACGCCTCAACTCAGCTAAACAAGGGAACAAAAAGAACGGCTTGGGCCGCGGCGCTCGCCTGCCTGTTCACGCTCTGCCTAGCCCCCGGCGAATCCCGGGCTGCTGAAAAGGTGAGGTATTTCTCGTCAAAAGCCGTGGGCACGACCAGCGCCGATTTCCTTAATCTGCCCCTCGGCGCCAGGGCCTCAGCCATGGGAGGAGCCTACAGCGCCATCAGCGAGGAAGCCTCCGCCATCTACTGGAACCCTGCCGGCCTCGTGCAAATACCCAAGCTTTCAGCCATCTTCATGCGCGCCCAGTATGTGCAGGATGTCTCGTATCAGTACGCGGCTTACGCCCACCGCCTGACTTACGATTCGGTCATCGCTGGTTCGGTTTTCCTGACAGATATCGGCTCTATTGACCGCACCGATATAGACGGCAGCAAAACGGGCACTTTCTCTCCGCGCGACCAGGTATTCACCATTTCTTACAGTAAGGCCATTCTTGAATTGTCTGACAAAGATATGGATGTGTCTATCGGCGTTTCGGCAAAATACATAAGGTCACAGATAGTTGAATCCGCCCAGGCCTACGCTGGCGACCTCGGCATCATGACCTACAATTTTACTAATATCCCGTACCGGCTGGGCGTGACAATGACAAACCTCGGCTCCGGCATGCGCTATGACGTGGACTCAAGTCCCCTGCCGCTTACCTTTAAGCTGGCCGGCGCTGTAAATCCTTTCAGGAACCTTCTGATTTCCATGGATATGGTACTCCCTAAACAGAATAAGCCAAGTTTTCTGTTCGGCTCCGAACTCTCCACGGAACCCAACGAATTCACTCTTCTAAGCGTCCGGGCCGGCCTTAACGTGCAGCGCCTCCAGGACGGACTGAGCGGCTTCACCATGGGTGTCGGCGCCACGCTTCACTTCTTCACCATCGACTACGCTTTCGTACCGATGGGCGATCTGGGATCAGTTCACAAGATTTCAATTACTTTCGACTTCCCGTTCAGAAGCAGCATCTTCAGCCGCAGAGACCGCTCAATCTTCACCAAGATGAAGGGCGTCTCGTTAAACAACTAACAACCGCCGCCGTAAGCCAAATTCAGAACGCCAGTTGCTTTTTGCCATTCGCCGTTCGCAGAGTAATTCAGCAATGGAATTACTTATGCAGCATATGGCAAACGGCTAATGGCATTTTTGCTTATAGCGTATTGCATACGGCTTATGGCAAACAGCCAAACACACCCGATGTTTGACATCAGGGGTGTAATTTTATAGATTAACTGTCGCAAAATACGAATAAATTGTGAGAAAAAGGCGTCAATAATGAAATCTTTAGGCACACACCTGATAGTGGAACTCTACGATTGCGACAAGAAAATACTGTCAGCCGTGGATAAAGTACAACGCGTGATGATAGCCGCGGCGAAAGCCGCGAACGCCACCGTCATCGACTCCATCTTCCACCATTTCGAACCTTACGGCGTATCCGGCGTAATAGTAATCGCGGAATCACATTTTGCCATCCATACCTGGCCGGAACACGCTTACGCCTCCGTGGATCTGTTCACGTGCGGAACCGGAACCAAACCCTGGGAAGCCTTCAAGAGGTTGAAAAAAGATTTCAAGGCGGCACATTTCAGCGTGATGAAACTGGAACGCGGCCTGATGGTAAAATAGGTTCATTTTCCTGATATTATGAAAATCCCGGTATCAAAATTCGACTGGATAAAAAATTCAAAAAGCATGCTGCCGAAGGGGAACTGGTTCGTAGAGTTCTTCACGCCCGGGGAACTTCACGCTCACAAAGCCGTGAAGGTTCTGGAAACTTCAAAAACCTATTTCCAGAGCGCCACCCTGATAAGAACCCACACCTTCGGGAAGGTGCTGGTAATTGACAGCGAAACGCAATCCAGCGAATTTGACGAGACTTTCTACCATGAATCGCTGGTTGTCCCCGCGCTCCTGATGCATCACAAACCGGAAAACGCTCTTATTTTGGGCGGAGGGGAGGGCGCGACAGCCAGGGATATTCTCAACGCCAGAACAATAAAGAGCGTGGTTATGGCGGACATAGACTATTCCATACTTGAGTTCGCGAAAAAACACATGCCGACCTGGCATAAGGGCTCCTTCAAAGATCCTCGCCTGACCCTGCTGGTACAGGATGCCAAAAAATTCGTAGAGCGGACGGAGCAAAAATTCGACCTGATCTATTCCGATCTGCCGTGCCCTATAGAGAGCGGGCCGGCGTTTCAGCTTTACACGCTTGAGTTTTACCGCAAACTTAAAACCATCCTGAAGCCCGACGGCATCTTCGCCATGCAGGCCGGCCCGGGCACTCCGCTGCAATTTGAACTGCACCCGGCTATCAAAAACACTCTTGGCAGGGTCTTTAGATTCACCCGCAGCTATAGCGCCTATATACCGTCCTATGATATGCCGTGGACATACTTATATTGCACTGACTCTCCAGACGCTTTGCCTGAAAACTTCTCCGCCCCGGCGTTGGATTCGGAGATAAAAAAGAGACTCAAAACCAGGCTGAGATTCTCGGACGGCGCCACAGTTATCGGCGCTTTTGCCATGCCCAAATATTACAGGGACATTATGGCCGCCAGAAAGGATTTTATAACCGCCAAAAAACCGATGTTCTTCACAACATCGCAGCATTGAGGAAAACCGCCGGACAGGAAACTTGAAACTGAAAACGCAAGTCAGGAAGCGGGAAGCGTGACAGAGAAAGGATAAAAAGGTATTTTATCAGGAATGACACTTGCGATATCGGCACAATTTTGACAGCACAAGAATAGATCGCCAAAAAATAACAGGAGCAATATAATGAAAAAAACCAAAAAACTGATAAAAAAAACCATATCCAAAGCCGTAAAGACCGTAAAGCGAACCGTAAAAAAAACCGTAAAAGCCGCTCCTAAACGTAACGGAAAGCTCGCTGGTTTCAGACCTGTGAAAAAATCCTCCGGAAATAGTCCCGCCAAGGCGAAATCCGCTGCGAAAAATATGCCCACAGACTTCACCCCAAAAGAACTGATGGAAATAAAACTAAAACTGGGAGAGATGCGGGGAAATCTGTCCAAAAACGTTGAAGACAAAAAGAACCTGGACATGCTGGAACCTGAAGTGGGGGACTCGATAGATCAGGCAACCCAGAGCCTCGACAAGGAGATTCTGTTCGAACTTTCCGACAATGAACGCAAAACGCTGGATAATATCGACGCGGCCCTGCGCAAAATGGATAACGGCATTTATGGTATTTGTGAGCACTGCAAAATCAGTATAGGCAAGAAGCGCCTCAAGGCGCTTCCCTCCGCCCGCTATTGCCTGCCCTGCCAGAGCGGCACTGAGAAAAACCGCCAGCAATAAACCGGTACGCTGCACTAAACACCAAAGCCCCGGCTGCCTCATGCAGTCCGGGGCTTTAATTTGTTAATCTGTCAGCGGGTAAGAACGCTTTGAACGCTCACTTCCGTCTTGCGCCAGTTTTTGGCTTTGGCGGATATTTTGTAAGCTCTGCCGTCGGTGGCGATGACCAGCGTATTGATGTTTATGTTCCTGATGATCTCATTACGCACCGCAGCGGGGTTACCGGTAAGCGCGGCCAGCCTCTTCATGTCCTCGGTGTAGCCGCCATACATCATCTTGTGCATTTCTTCCAGTTTCGCGACTTTAGAGATAGTGCTCTGAGCCGCGGCCACCAGCCTCTTCTCTTCAGGCCCCATCCGCAGGAAATTCTGATTTATCCACGAAACAGTGAGCATGGCCATAAGCGCCCAGGAAACCGCGAGTACCAGACCGTCCGCCCAGTCGCTGCGCTCTTTTATGCTTATTACGCGGCTGCCGCCGAGATAATCGTGCAGCGCCCTTTTATTCGTGTTAAACAGCGCCATGATATAGCCCATGTTCAGAGGCGCGGCGCTGACAAAATAGCAAAAGGAACGGATAAAAGCTTTGGCAAACGACAGGTCGGAGCCGTCTGCATTTTTTACCCTTATCCGCATCAGGTATTTCCCCAGCGTAGCCCGGCCGCCGGAAGAGAGGAAAGTTTCATAGATCAGATAGGCTGTGATCCATACCAGCTTCCACTTATTCTCAGCCGCGTAGGAATACTGCACCACGCCGTTCTTCACCATGATCGAAAACGTTACGTAAGCCCCGAGCACGAACGGGGAAGCGTCAATAACATACGCGAGGAACCGCTCGTTAAACCCCGCCGGGACGGGGCCCTGCGGCTCGTTATCAGGCGAAGGGCTGCCGATCGCAGCCGGGTTAAACTGAAAATTATCGTTCTCCATGATCCTAGAACCTCCAGTTGGGGCTATTTAAATGCGTCCTGATAATTATATCTAACTTGAGGCCTTCGCGACATTTCATCGCAAAAAACCGTAAAACAGAAAGGTTCACCGCTTAAGGCTTTTGTTTCCCGCTCTCCGACTTGCCCTTCCCGGCCCGGAGTTGAATGGGAAGCGGAAAAATTGATTTAATAGTCTTATGTGCAGAATGGCGGCGGCATTGTCGGTGAATCGTTTTAATCCGGCGGATCTTTTCGCTGAGGGGTCACGGTCCCTGCCCAGGCAAGCCGCTGCCGTAAAAGGCCGGGAACAATCGGACGGCTGGGGCGCAGCTTCTTACTCCGCGTCCGGCGGACTTCAGATAGTAAAAAGCCCGAATCCCGTATACACCGAAAGCGAGCGGTTCACTCGTGTGATCTCCATGGCCCGTTCCGGACTCGCCCTGGCGCACATCAGACAGGCATCCAATGCTTGCGCAGGTGTCGCATCAAAGGGCTATGCCCCTCAAGCGGCCAATATCTGCGCGGGTATCGCGTCAAAAGGCCATATCACCCGGACGGCCACCCCGCCTGCACTTAACCGAAAAGAGCTGACAAGCCCGGCGAACACCCAGCCTTTCAGCGGTAACGGCTTCGTCTTCGCCCATAACGGGACCCTCGAGATCCCGGCGGAGATAAAAACCACATTAGGCAAGTACGAAAGGTTCGTAAAAGGCGTCAATGACTCGGAAGTTCTATTCTGGCAGATCATGAAGATGCTGGACGCCTACGGCAACCCCGCTCTGGCCCTTGAGATGGCCGCCGAAGAAACACGAACCGTGTGGCTCTCGGTCAAAGACCGCTATCCCGAAAAAAAGAATCCTTATCACGGACTCAACATTTTCCTGTCCGACGGAAAAGCGCTGTGGGTCCTTTGTCATTATCCGGGCGCCGCTAAAAAAGAAGCCCTCATGACCCCGGGCTGGGAATTCGGCCGCATAGCCTGGAAGAAGGATTCTCAAAAAGTCATATTCGCCAGCGAGCCGCTTGACTCCGGCCCGTGGCGCAAGATGTCGGATTGGCAAATTGCGGAAGCCCGCCTGAACGGCGGCAGCGTAACGCTGAAAATTAAAACTCTAAGCCGGTTTGACGGCCAGTGACCTGGCATAACGCTACACTAAAAAGGGGATACAAATGAAATGGTTCCTATTGCTCCTCATCTTCATCGCCGGAGTCTATTATCTCTCCAACCAGCGCAAGGTGGAAGTTCACCAGAAAGTGCTGGTTGAGAAGATAAAGCAGAACGCAATTAAGACAACCCTCGAACCGCTTCTGCCTTTCAAACCGGAGAAGGCCTATGTTATGAAGTTTTCGATGCAGACTCTCACCACCCTTCGTACGCTCACGTACGATCCTAATTATAAAGTCCGCGCCGCGGCCGCTGAACTTCTGTGGCAGCTCCAGGACGAACAGATTCCCGCCATCATAAAGCATATGTTCCAGGAGGAACCTGAGGAAAGCGTGAGAAAGTCGCTCATAACCTTCCTGGTCAAAGACAAGAGCAAGTTGAGCCTCGCGCTCCTGGCGGAGGCGATGAACTCTTATGACAAGGAAACGCGTCTCAATGCCGTGGACGCCATCGGCACTTTTACCAGCAGGGAAGCCATCCTGGTGCTAAATAAAGGACTTGAGGATTACGATGAGGATATCCGGCTTAAGTCTCTGGAAGCCGTCAACCAGATCCGGCGCAACATTGAGGCCCACAAAGAACAGGAACTCCGCGAACTTGGTGAATCAAAGCCTCTGTTTAGAATAGAGTGATCCTCCGGCCGGAAAGGCCGCACAGGCAGGGCGTTACCGGTTGTAAAATCCGCCCAGCCGCCGGGTTGACAAAAAATATAAATTTTTATAGTATCTTTTTTTCATATTTCTTCTGCGCTCAGAATTCACACGGAGGAACCCTTAATATATGGATCTGGAAATATCGCAATTAAACAAAAAAATACAAGCGGAAAGCGTTTTTGTCCATGACCTGAAAAAGGAGATAGCCAAAATAATCGTCGGCCAGGAAGAACTGGTAAACGGCATCATCGTGGGCCTGCTGGCTAACGGCCATATTCTGGTAGAAGGCGTGCCTGGTCTGGCAAAAACCCTGACGGTCAAAACTATGGCTCAGGCGATTTCAGCTTCCTTCCAGCGCATACAGTTCACCCCCGACCTCCTGCCAGCCGACATTGTGGGCACGATGATCTTCAACCCCAAGGACGGAACTTTCGCCGTAAAAAAAGGCCCGGTCTTCACCAATATACTGCTCGCCGACGAAATAAACCGCGCCCCCGCCAAAGTGCAAAGCGCCCTGTTGGAAGCTATGCAGGAACGTCAGGTGACGATTTCCGACACCACTCATCGCCTGCCGGAACTTTTCATGGTGCTGGCCACCCAGAACCCTATTGAGCAGGAGGGCACATACCCCTTGCCGGAGGCACAGGTTGACCGTTTCATGCTTAAGATAAACATCACCTATCCTTCGAAGCAGGAGGAGGCTCGCATCCTGGACACCATGGCGCACCAGCACATACCCACGCTGGCCCAGGTGATACCGGCCGAACAGATCCTGAAAGCGCGGGAGACGGCTGACGCCATCTACGTGGACGACAAGATAAAAAACTATGTCCTGGACCTGGTCCAGGCCACCAGAGTACCTGAAAAATACTCACTGGACAAGATAAAACCCTGGATACTCTACGGGGCCAGCCCCAGAGCCACTATCTATCTGGTGCAGGCCGCCAAAGCCTACGCCTTCATTCAGGGCCGGGGCTACGTAACCCCGGAAGATATCAAAGCCGTGGGCCTGGACGTTCTGCGGCACCGCGTCCTTCTGACTTACGAAGCCGAAGCGGAAAACGTAAATTCAGAAACCGTGCTGAATACTATTTTCGAAGCGATAGAAGTACCGTAAAAAGCAGGGTACGGGGTAGAGGGCCTAGGGTTCAGGATCAGGAGTTACTTATTTCCGGCACCCTACACCCTACACCCTACACCCTACACCCTACACCCTACACCCTAACTTTTATGAATACCGCGGAAATACTAAAAAAAGTCCGCCAGATAGAGATTACGACCGGCCGCCTGGTCAGTGAAACCTTCGCGGGCGAATATCAGAGCGTGTTCAAGGGACGCGGCATGGAATTCGCCGAGGTTCGGGAATACGTCCCTGGAGACGATGTCCGGTCCATTGACTGGAACGTAACAGCAAGGTACGCTAAACCCTTTATCAAGCGCTTCGTTGAGGAGCGCGAACTCACACTTATGATAGTGTGCGACATGTCAGCTTCGCAGTTCTTCGGCAGCGGAACGAAAGCCAAGAACGAAGCGGCTGCCGAGCTCTCCGCCATGTTCGCCTTCTCTGCGCTCAAAAACAACGACAAGACCGGACTTCTGGTTTTTACCGATGGGCCGGAGCTTTATATCCCGCCCAGGAAAGGCAAGAACCACATCCTCCGCATCATCCGCGAAATACTGGCTTATTCTCCGCGCGGCCGCGCGACTTCCGTGGCCAGGGCGCTGGACACCGTTAACCGCCTGATGAAACGCAAAGGAATAATAATCCTAATCTCAGATTTCAATGATTCCGGCTACGAAAAAGCCCTGAGACGCACGGCCGTAAGGCATGATCTGATACCAGTCATGGTCGAAGACCGTCTTGAGCGCGCGCTGCCAAACGTACGCGCCCTGATAAACGCCGATAATCTCGAAGACGCCGGTGCCGCCCCCGTCCTGGCTGACCTCTCCTCGCCCGCTTTCCGGGCCAAGTACGCAGCAGCAAGGGCGGAAGTGGCCGGAACCATGGAAAGGGCTTTCAAAGGAGCGGGCACTGACTGGATAAACGTGGACCCGGCCTCCGACATTTACGGCCCGGTTGTAAAATTCTTCAGAAAGCGTCAGAGGCGGAAATGACCCGTGTTGTAAAATTCACGCTCCTGGCGGCGCTGCTGCTGCCGGCCCTGGCCGGGGCACAAACAGTGTCTTTCAAGCTTACGCCGCCCGCCGCCAGGCCGAAACTAGCCGAGCCTTTCACTCTTCGTTTTGAACTCACTTTACCGGCAGATTATTCCGTCAAGCCGGACACCTCGGCTTTTTCAAACGATGTTTTTGAGCTCCTCAAAATAAAAAAAATCTCCTCTAAACCGGCGGGGACGCTTAAGACCGAAACTTTTGATCTGGATATTTCCGCTTTTAATATAGGTGTCAGTACGTTCCCGGAAATCTCATGGTTGCTGACGAAAGGAACGGAACTTACTGAAGCTAAAAGCGTTCCTTTTGCGCTTGAGATACTGCCGGTTTTCGAAGCAAAACAAGTTCAGGGGGACATCCGGGATATACATCCCATTTTTAAATTTATCCCCTGGCTATGGCTGCTGACAGGCCTCCTGGCAGCGGCTCTGGCGGCCTGGTTTATCCACCAGCGTAACAAGGCCCGTTCCGGCATGGCGGCCTCCGATCCGGAGGCGTCCGACCTGCGTTCTCCGTACCAGAAAGCCGCCGACGCCTTGGCTGAACTTTCCGCCTCGGACATCTGGGAGCATGGCCTCATCAAAGAATTCTACAGCCGCCTGTCTGACATCTTCCGAAATTACCTGGACGCGCAGTTCGGAATAAAAGCGGAACTTATGACCACCAACGATATCACCAGGGAACTGCGGAGGACCGGGGCTGACATAAAAACGGTCATCACTACCAGGGAGTTGCTGGAAAACACAGACCTTGTAAAGTTCGCCAAGTTCAAGCCAGGAGAAAAAGAGCGCGATGCCGCCGTCTTGTCACTCAAAGATCTGCTGGTATTTTTCACGCAGCAGGAAGAAAACAGGCGCGCTCTGGAGCGGCAGGCGGCGGGGGGGGAGGCAGCGAAACAATGATCTTCCGTTATCCCTACATTCTGGCCCTCATACCCTTCGTACTGCTGCTGGCGTTCGCCGCCAGGAGCATGGGCTCACGGCGTCTGGCGGCGGTTAAAATGCCGGTAGCTCTGCCGAACCAGGAAACGGCCAGAACTCTCCTGTTCCGATATTTCCCTTTCTGGGCGAGAGTGGTAGTTCTCATACTGCTCGCGTTCTCTCTGGCCAGACCGCAAAAGGTGGAAAAAGGCAATGTGCCTCCGACCGAAGGCATAGACATCATGCTTTGCCTGGACACTTCCTACAGCATGTCCGCCGTGGATTTTAACCCCTACAACAGACTCGATGCGGCCAAGACCGCCGCGGCGGATTTCATAGGCAAACGCGCCAACGATCGCATCGGCATGGTGATCTTCGGCGGAGTCGCGGTACTGGCCTGCCCTCTCACCCTGGATTATCAATCAATGCTGGAACTGCTCGATTCAGCCGCTATAAATATGACAAAGGCGGACGGCACGGCCATAGGCGACGCTCTTATAACTTCGGTCAATCACCTGAAGGACAGCAAAGCTAAAAGTAAGGTAATAATACTCCTGACCGACGGCCGCTCCAATGTCGGAGTGATCACCGACCCCGTAATTGCCGCGAAAACCGCCCAAGCCTACGGCATTAAGATCTACACTATAGGCACCGCGACCAAGGGGCCGGCCCAGATACCCACCGGCAACCCCTTGCAGCCCTACATGACCATAAACGACGACCTGGACGAGCCCACCCTTATGGAAATAGCGGACCGGACCGGAGGCGAATTTTACCGGGCCGGGAACTTTATGGAACTGCAGAAAATATACGAAAAGATAAACGCCCTTGAGAAAACCAAATTTGAGGTGAAAACTTTCGTAAACTACACCGACTTGTATCTGCTCTTCCTGATCCCGGCCCTGGTATTGGCTGCTCTGATCTTTCTTCTGGAGAAGACTTATCTGAGAACGATACCGTAAGAACAGTGGATGAACGATAGGAAGATTGGAGGATTGGAGGATTGGCGACAGCGGGAATTGTAGCACTGTCTTGCTGTCGCACTGCCGAGCTGTCTCGCTGCCGCGCTGGTTTAATATGGAACTATTCAGATACCCCGTGGAACTTATCTGGCTGACGCTGGGATTCGTCGCGCTGTTGTTCTTCTATTTCAAGGCCCGGACCGCGGCCGCGCGGACCGCGGCAGAGTTAATGGATTCCGAACAGCTTTCAAAGCTTTCCGGGGAAAATGCGTTAACCAGAAAGCAGATCCGCGACCGGATATACCTGGCGGCGCTGGCGTTCCTTGTAGCGGCGGCGGCGGGGCCGCAGTGGGGGATGGAAATGGCCCCGGTCACGGATCTGAGCGGCAGCCTGGTTGTAGCCGTGGACACCTCCGCCTCTATGGGCGCAAAGGACATCAAGCCTTCAAGGATAGAAAATTCAAAGCTCATGCTCAACGCGCTCACCGATAAATTCCAGGACTACCGGATGGGGGTCATCGCCTTCAGCGGCGACGCCTATATCCAGTGCCCTCTGACCACGGACTCTGAGGCCATCAAATACTTCCTCTCCTACCTGGCGCCCGGCATCCTGCCTGCCCCCGGCACTAATCTCGCTTCCGCCATAACGGCCGCAGAACGCATGCTCGGCAAATATTCCGGAGCCAAGGTCCTTGTCCTCATAACTGACGGCGAGGACCTGGAAGGCAAGGTCGATGAGGCGCTCAACTCGGCCGCGGCCGCGAACCTGAAAATATTCACCGTTGGCGTGGGAAAGACGGAAGGGGAACTGATACCGATGGCGGATCAGACCGGCAGCTTCACCGAATACAAAAAAGATTCTTCCGGCAAGACGATCGTGACGCATCTGGATGAATTCACTCTGCTTAAGATAGCGCGAAAAACCGGTGCCGAATATATTCGTTACGGCGGTGACCCGGAAGCCACGGCGGACGAGATACGCGCCACGGTCGGCAAAATTGCCCAGTCAAAGACCAAGGGTTTCGGTAAAGCCGCGTACAAGAACCGTTATCGCGCGCCGCTCCTTATCGCGTTCCTCCTGTTTTTGATAGAATTGATGTTCATGGAAAAAGGATTCCCGCCGTTCCTGGCGAAGCTCCTGAGACGGTTTCGTAAAACGCCGCCGGCCCTCCTGCTGTCAGCGCTGGCCCTTTTTTCCGCTTCGCCGGATTCCGCCCTTGCTGCGTCGCCTGAAAGTCTGGCGCGCCTGGGCAATAGCGCCTACTATAAGAAGGATTTCTCTAAGGCCTACGAGCACTATTCAAAAGCCCTGGAAAAAAGCCCGAAGAACGCCAGAATACTATTCAACAGGGGCGCGGCTTTTTACCGCATGGAAGATTACGCTAAGGCCGCGGAGGATTTCGAGGAGGCCGCCAAAAACCCCAAACTTAAAAGCGCGGCCGATTATAACGCCGGCAACGCCTATTACAAGATGTCAGATCTCTCTAAGGCTATAGGAAAATACCGGTCGGCGATAATCGCCGGCCACGGCGACACTGAAAACGCCAGATATAATCTGCAGAAAGCTCTTGAACAGCAGAAACAAAACCAATGCAAAAACAACAAGCCTGATCAGAAGAAACAGGAGCAGGAGCAGAAACCAAAACAAGAAGACAAAAGCGGCGGAAAGGATCAGGAGAAAAAAGACCAGGCGGAACAGAAGAAAAAAGAAGCGGCCCGCCAGCAGGCCGATAAATTATTGGAACTGATGAAAGAAAAAGAGAAATCTTCGGGAAACCGCGAGATGATTAACGCCCGCTTCAGTAATAAGCCTCAAAAGAAAAAGAATATTTCGGAAAAAGACTGGTAACCCGGCGAAAGTGGCGAGTGGATAGCGGTAAGTGGGCAGCGGTGCGGGCCTATTCACTAGCCACTAGTCACAAACCACTAACTTATTATGCGCTATACATTTAGGTTGTACATAGGATTAATTATCGCGTCACTGGTTTTACTGGCGGCCGGACCGGCGGCGGCTTTTTTATCCATCTCGGCGGAAACCGACAGGGAAAGCGTGGAGATAAATGACAGTCTTAATCTGATCGTGACGGTCAGCGGCGACTCCGCCTCCGTACCCGAGCCTAATCTGCCCCAGATGAATAATTTCAATATTTACTCCTCCGGCAGGAGCCAGAACATCTCCATAGTGAACGGCAAGATTACAACTTCCGTCGCCTTCACATACATACTATCGCCCAGGTTCATCGGAAAACAGAAGATCCCGCCCATACCGGTCTTTGACGGCAAAGAAAAATACGTAACCCGTGAGATAGAGATAACCGTAGTAAAGGCCGCCTCGACCGCGCAGGCTCCGCAACCTCAGACCGCGCAGAAAACCCGCGCCGCGGCCGGCGCCCAAACCTCGCTGAAGCCGGAAGACGCTATCTATATGACGGCAGAAACAGATAAAAAAGCCGCCTACCCGAACGAGCAAGTAAACCTGACCATCAGATTCTATACCGCGGTGTCGCTGACCTCTAACCCGCAGTATATCCCGCCCCAGTTCAAAAATCTGATTGCCGAAGATCTGCCGCCTGCCAGGAACGGAGAAACCGTGATCAAGGGGGTTCGCTACTACCACACAGATATCAAAACAGCGATCTTCGGCATAGAAGAAGGACCGGCCGCGGTCAACCCGGCTACCATTATCGCGCAGGTCCACAAGGAAAGCGCCATCGACCCCTTCGACCCCAACTTTTTTCAGAAATTCTTTTCCCTGGGCGCCGGGGAAGGCGAAACCCGCCAGATCCAGAGCCCCACCGCGTCACTCAGGATCCTGCCGCTGCCCGAAGGCGCTCCGGCGTCGTTCAAAGGCTCCGTCGGCAATTTCTCGCTTTCAGCCGACATTAGCCCGAAGGAAGTAAAAACCGGGGAAGCCCTGAACCTCTCAATAACCATTACCGGCAAAGGCAATTTAAAGACGATTACCGCGCCAACCCCGCCGGATATGCCCGACTTTAAGGTTTACAACACCATAAGTTCGCTTGATATATCCAAGGAAAACGACGTCATAGGCGGCAAAAAGGTTTTCACCACCGTCCTCATCCCCAGAACCGCGGGACGGCTGACCATACCGAAAATTAAATTTTCTTTCTTTGATCCGGAAGCGAAAGCCTACCGGGAATTATCCTGCGGCCCTTTCGAGATCACTGTTGGAAAAGGCGACGGCGAGGAGAAAACATTCTCGTTCACCCATGGAGGACAAGCCGCAGGCATAACGCCGCTCTCCTCCGACATCCGCTACGTGAGCGACCGCGCGAAACCGCCGATCACCGGCACCTTTGCGGGACGCGTTTCCACTCTGCCGGTCTGGATAAATTTTTTTCCCGTAGCGGCCGTCCTGCTGAGTTTATGGCTCGCGCGCCTTAATGATTTCAGGCTTAAAAACCCTATGCTTTTCCGCTTCAGGAAAGCCCACGGGGAAGCGCGCGCCGATATTGCCGGCGCCGCGGAAAAACTGAAAACCGCCCAGCCTGAGGAGGCGGCGTCCATTCTTTACGACTCACTCCTGGCGTATCTTTCGGACAAGTCCGGATACAAGGTCAGCGGACTGACTATGAAACGGGCGCGCGTCCTGCTTAAAGAAAAATTCCCGCAAGCAGGGGAGCACTCGCTTGCAGAAATAACGGACCTCTGGGAGCGGCTGGAAGCCCTGCATTTTTCCCCGGCCGGGGCCACGCCGGAAGAGGGGAAGTATCTGCTTGAAAAATATACCGCTCTTCTGGACCTGCTGGAAAAGGACTTTAAAAAATGAAAAAGACAATATTGCCGCTATTATTTGCTCTTTTTTCCGCCGGTTCCGCCGGCGCCTATGACCGCAGCGTTCTGGCGGAATACAATGACCTGTATAAAAGCGGCAGCTACCAATCAGCGCTGGAGGGCTATAAGGAAATAGCCGTAAAGGAACCCTACAATCCCTACGCCTTCTACAACGCCGGCAACGCCTATTTCCGCATGAATAAGCCGGGGCTGGCGATACTCTACTACGGCAAAGCCTTCCGATTGGATCCCCGCGACTCAGATATCCGCACCAACCTGGACTTCGCCATGAGGCATACTGGGCAGATACTGGTGCCGGAAGGCCTGCCCAAAACTCTCCATTACCTTTACTATTTTTTTTCCGATCTGGAACTCAGGGCCGCGGCCACGTCTTTATGGTGGCTCGCCTGCCTGTTATTCTCTTTATACACACTGAAGTCCGGCCTGCGCGATAAGTTAAGGGGAACGCTTCTGGCCTCGGTTCTGGCATTAGTCGGGGCGCTTATGTGGATCACGGCCCGATCTTCTTCCGCGTTCGAGAACGCGGCGGTCATTACGGCAGAAGGTTCGGCCCAGTTGCTGAGCGGTCCCGGCGAAACCTTTAAGGCCTACGCCACGCTGCCCGAGGCCAGGCTGGTGAAGATCCTGGACGACACCGACGACATCTACTACGAGGTAGGTATTCCGCGCGAAGGCATAAAAGGCTGGATAAAAAAAACTGCCGCGGAAAAGATTTAAAAACTATCCACTCAACACATAACCTCAGTGTAATCCGTTCATTCCGGCTGCGGGACGAAAAATAATCCCCGGCAAAATGATAAAATTTAAAGGACATGAATTTACTTAAGTTCTGCCTATAGCCGCCTACTTACGGCCTATGGCAGGCTGTTAGATTTGACATGGATACACAGTGGAGACCAAAATGAAAATAGCTATCGCCAGCGATCACGCCGGATTTCCTTTAAAACAATACCTCGCCGACTATCTGAAGGCCGAGGGACATAAGGTTGACGACCTGGGAACCGATTCCGCCGATATATCCGTGGATTATCCGGATTTCGCGGCAAAAACGGCCCTGGCCGTGACGCACGGCAAAGCCGCCAGAGGCATCATAGTCTGCGGCTCCGGAATAGGCGCCTGCGTGGCGGCCAATAAATTCAACGGCGCCAGAGCCTCGGTCTGCCACGACACCTATTCCGCCCGTCAGGGCGTTGAACATGACGACCTGAATATTTTATGCCTGGGCGCCAGAGTCATCGGAACCGCGCTGGCCCAGGATATCGTCCAGGCCTTCGTAGGCGCCGCGTTCTCCAACGAAGCGCGCTTTGTCAGACGTCTGGATAAGATACGATCTTTTGAAAAATAATAACCGGGAGACACCACAATGGATATTCTGAAAGAGATAAAAACCGCCCCGCAGAGCCTCTGGCTGGACAGCCTGAACCGCGACATGCTTTTGAACGGCGCCCTGGCCAAAATCATCAAAGACCTCGGCATCAGCGGCGTGACCTCCAACCCCTCTATTTTCGAGACTGCCATACTAAATTCCTCCTCTTACACGGAAACTATCGAACGCCTCGCGGCCAAGGACGAAACGGCGGAAGTCATATTTGAAACTATCGCCCTGGAAGATATTCAGCGCGCAGCCGACCTCTTAAAAGGTATTTATGAAGATACAGGCGGGGCGGACGGTTTCGTAAGCATGGAAGTCAGACCTTCGCTGGCTTACGACATTGAAAAAACCGTCAAAGAAGGCGAGCGTCTTTTCACAAAGCTCGGCCGCAAGAACATCATGATAAAAGTACCGGCGACGCCGCAGGGCGTGATGGCCGGCAACGCCCTCCTGAAAAAAGGCGTCAATGTAAATTTCACTCTCATTTTCTCGCCCGTAAGATACGAGGAAGTTGTAAAGGCCTACGTGAACGCCCTGACCTGGCGCGCGGACAATCATCTGCCGGTGAATTCACTGGCCTCGGTCGCCAGTTTCTTCGTAAGCCGCATTGATACGGCTACGGACGACGAACTTGAGATCCTTCTGGCAGCGGAAGAATCTTTCGACAGCGAGGAACTTTACGACTTCGCCAACGCCGCAAGAGGCCGGGCTGGAGTCGCGAACTCTCTCATCGCCTATAAGACATATTCAATGGTTTTTTCGAGCAATGAATTCCGGGCGTTGTCGGAAAAAGGCGCCATGAAGCAGCGCATACTCTGGGCCTCGACCGGCGTTAAAAACTCCGCCTACAGGGATACGATGTACGCCGACGCCCTGCTGCTCCCGGAATCCATCAACACCCTGCCGGAGAAAGCGCTTGCGGCTTTTATCGAGCACGGCGAGCCTGACAAGACCCCGATAACAACCAGGATGGCCGCCGCTGCGGCGTTTTTCGCGAAGCTGGAAACGGCCGGCGTGGATTTCCAGTCCATACTCGAATTTCTGGAACGCGACGGAGTGGAAAGGTTCTCGCGCGCCTACGATTCGCTGATAAGCCACATAGAGGAAAAAAAGCGTTCAATGTCCAAGACCGCCGGCTCCGAACCAGCGGCTGACGAGCCGCCCTCATGGGATTATAAACCGGAACTCAAAAAACTAGCGGATATGGATTTCGTGAAACGCCTCTGGAAAAAAGACGCGGCCCTCTGGAAAAAAGAACCGGAGCACGTGAAGATCATCAACAACTCTCTGGGCTGGCTGGATTCACCTTTCAAGATGCTGGCCCGCGTTAAGGAGATCGGCCGCTTTAGAGACGAGATAATCCGGGACGGGATATCCAGCGTGGTGCTGCTGGGTATGGGCGGTTCCAGCCTGGCCCCTGAGGTAATGAAAACCGTGTTCCAGAGCCCCAAAAATCCCCGGCTATACGTCCTTGACACCACGGATCCTGCCTGGATTCTTTCGGTCAAAGAGAACCTGGACCTGAAGAAAACGTTGTTCATCTTCGCAAGCAAGTCCGGCGGAACGATAGAACCGTCCAGCCAGTTCAAATATTTCTGGAGCCTGCTGAAAAAGGCGGGGGTGAAAAAACCGGGCAATAACTTCGCCGCCATCACCGACCCCGGCACCGGCCTCGCCAAACTGGCGAAAGAAAAAAAATTCCGCAAGATATTCATCAATTTCCCCGACATAGGAGGCAGGTTCTCGGCGCTCTCATATTTCGGCCTGGTGCCGGCGGCTCTGTGCGGCGCCGATATCAAAAAACTGCTCGAGCGGGCGATAGACATCGCCAATATGTGCAAGAATCCAGACCTCATGAAAAATCCAGGAGCAATGCTGGGAGCCCTGATCGGCGGCATGGCGCTCAATGGACGCGATAAACTGACCCTTATTATGCCTAAGAGCCTTGAGATCTTCGGCCTATGGGTGGAGCAGCTTGTGGCCGAAAGCACTGGCAAAGAAGGCAAAGGGGTAGTCCCCGTCTGCATGGAAGAACTCGCGGCGCCGGACAAGTATCAGACAGACAGGTTCTTCGCGCACACGCAACTGGGCGCCGTACCTGAACCGGTAACAGCCGGCAGGCTGGACAAACTTAAAAAGGCGGGCCAGCCGGTTTACACCATGTTCATCAAGGACGCCTACGACCTTGGAGGGGAGTTCTTCCGCTGGGAAGCGGCCACGGCCGCGGCCGGAGCGCTTTTAGGCATAGATCCGTTCGACCAGCCCAATGTGAAGGAAGCCAAAGACCTGACAATGAAGGTGCTGGACACCCTGACCTCCAAAGTAAAGGTCCAGGCGGCAAAGCCGCAGTTCTCATCGGATAAACTGGAGGCATTCGCGTCAAAAGCTCTTCTAGGCGGCAGGTCCGGCCCGGCCGGACAGGATGCAGTTTTTCAGCGCATTTTTTCAAGTCTGAATGCGAAGGAATACATAGCCCTGCTGGCCTATCTGCCCAACGCGCCAAAGGTGGAAGCGGAATTAAAGAACCTTCGCGCAAGCTTGAAGGCACAAACCAATTCGGCCGTCACTCTTTCATACGGCCCGAGATACCTGCATTCCTCAGGGCAGCTGCACAAAGGCGGCCCCGATAAAGCGTTCTTCCTCATATTGACAACTCAGGCCAAAAATGATATCAATATCATAGGGGAAAAGTACACTTTCTGGCAGCTGGAAATGGCCCAGGCCATGGGGGATTTTGAGGCCCTGGACTCAAAAAACAGACGCGTTTTAAGAATTCACCTGAAACAGCCTCTCGACAAGTCCCTCAGATATCTTGATGAGAAGATTTCCAGAACAGGCCAGGCCGTGAAAACATCAAAAGAAGCGCAACCGCAAGGTGAGGAGAGTAATATGATTAAGTTGACCGTTAAAAAGAACACCGCTGCAAAAACCACAACAGATACACCCGCTAAAACCGCCGCCCGCGAGAAACTGACCGGCGCGAGCGAATACGTGCTGATAGACCATCCCAAGAACCTTGAGACCATAACCTCCAGGGATTATTCCATCAGGATCGCCGCCAGCGCCGCCGTCACTGTGGACATTTCCATAGACGATGCTCCGTGGCAGGGATGCAGGCACTCAGTGGGTTACTGGTGGTTCGACTGGACCAATTTCACGCCCGGCACCCACCAATTGGTGGCCAGGATGCATATGAAGAACGGCGAATACCTTATTTCCAAAAGACGCCGCTGCAAAGTAAGCTGATAGCTCGCGACACACGACAGCTCGGACTAAAGCCATCTGGCAGCAAGGCAAGTTAAAATGCAAATGCCGTGCTTCCGGGTGGTTTTGTCTTTACCCTGCCGATCCTGACCTCCTTACTTTACCCCTGAACTCACCGCCCATATTTGATAGAATCTATTCACGCAAATGGTAAAAACCAAGATTATCGCCACACTCGGTCCGGCAAGTTCTTCTCCGGCGGTACTCCGCCGCATGTTTGAGGCTGGGCTGGATGTCGCGCGCCTTAACTTCTCACACGGCACAATTTCCGAGCGCCTGGCACGGCTGGCCTCAGTCCGAACCCTGAATAAACGACTCCGCCGCCACATCCTTCTTCTGGCCGACCTTAAAGGCAACCGCATACGCGTAGGGCGGTTAAAAAATCCCGTCGAACTCAGAAAAAATCAGATGGTAGTCCTGTCCAGGAACGGCGCCGGCAAAGGCGACATAATTCCTTTTGACTATAAAGGGTCGATGTCCCGTATAAAGAAAGGCTTTCTGATATACATAGACGACGGCAACATCTGTCTTAAAACCCTCACGGTTTCAAAAGACTCGATCAAATGCTCGGTGATCACTCCGGCTCTGCTTAAAGAGCGGAAGGGCGTAAACATCCCGGCCGCGAATCTGGATTTTCCGGAATTGAACGAGGACGACCGGGCCGACCTGGACTTCGCGATCGCTAATAAGTTTGATTTTATCGCGCAGTCCTTCGTACGCTGCGCCGGGGACATCCTGGCCGTAAAAAAAACAGTCCTGGCGCGCGGCAGCACTGCGAAGGTAATAGCAAAGATAGAGGCCAGAGAAGCGCTTGAAAACCTGGACGGAATAATTGAAGTTTCCGACGGCATTATGATCGCGCGGGGAGACATGGGCATAACCTTCCCGATATGGCAGATACCCGTGCTCCAGAAGCGCATCATACGAAAGTGCAATTTTCTTAAAAAGCCGGTCATCACGGCCACACAGATGCTGGAGTCTATGACCGACCACAGGCTGCCCACACGGGCGGAAGTGTCTGACGTGGCCAACGCTATCCTGGACGGAAGCGACTATGTCATGCTTTCCGGGGAGACGGCGGCCGGAAAATACCCGTCCGAAACCGTGCTAATGATGAACGAAATAATTAAATACACGGAAGCCCATCAGGGGAAGGATTGAAGATTTAAGATTCAAGATTTTAAGATTCAAAATTTAAGATTACCGATTGACGGAGGCCATAGACTATAGGCAGAATAGCAATCGCTTGCAGTTTACGCTTTACTCTTTACGCTTCCCGCTTTACGATTTACGATTGCCGATTTACACACACCTATGCCCCAAAAGATACCGACGCTTAAAGAACTTGGCTGGACTCCGGAACTGGCGGAATCCTTCAAGGATTTTTCATCGGAAAACCTTATCCCTGCCCGGGTCGTAGCAGAACATCGTTCGGCCTACGACATCATCTGCGCCAACGGCGCGTATCTCGCCGAAGTTTCCGGCGTCTTCAGGCGCGCGGCCAAAAAATCCAAGGCCCAGTTCCCGGCGGTGGGAGACTGGGCTGCCCTCAGCTTCAACCCCGGCGGCCAGCGGCAGACCATACATGGCCTCCTGCCAAGGAAAGCCGTACTTTCCCGCCTCGACCCCGGTGGAAAAGAGGAACAGGTCCTGGCCGCCAATATCGACATAGTTTTCATCGTCCAGGGCCTGGACGATGACTATAATCTCAAACGCATGGAGAGGTATCTGGCCGCCGCCAGGGCCGGCGGGGCCACAGCGGTCATAATACTTAACAAAAGCGACCTTGTCTCCGACGCCGAATCAAAAGCTGCTGAAGTGCGCGGACGCAGCCAGGACGCTCCTGTGCTGCTGCTGGATTCCATCAATCGTACCGGCTATGAGGCCTTGGACGCGTACATTAAAGCCGGACGCACCATCGTACTGGTGGGGTCCTCCGGAGCCGGCAAATCCACTATAATAAACAATCTGATGGGTTCCGACCTGCAGCGCATCGCCTCCGTCAGGGAAGACGACTCCAAGGGGCGCCATACCACCACAGGCAGAAAGATGTTCTTCCTGCCGGCCAACGGCCTGCCCCGTCATGCCTCATGGGGGGGAGCCCTGCTGATAGACACGCCCGGCATGCGCGGCCTGGAACTCTGGGCCGAAGCGGATACAGTGGACGAAACTTTCGAGGCTATTCACACCCTGGCCGCTGAATGCAGGTTCGGCAACTGTTCCCATTCCAACGAGCCGGGTTGCGCCGTGCGCGCCGCGCTGGAGGCCGGAACCTTGGACGGCGCCCACTACGATAATTACCTGAAGCTGCGCGCCGAAACCGCCTTCCTGAAGTCCAAAATGGACGTGTCCGAACGCCTTAAACGCAAGGACCGCGCGAAAAAGATCAGCAAAGAGATAAAAGACGTCCCAAAGCGCAAACGCGGCGGGATTTGAACACCTCCGATCAGGATAAAATTGAGCTGCAAACATGAACCACAAGGATCCGCGGAAAAAATTCTTCCTGTGCTATTTCGAGAGCACCCGCAAATGCAACCTCAACTGCCGCTACTGCATGGCTAAAGAGCCCCGCTCCAAGCCGAAAGACCACACGACCGAGCTCTCCACCGAAGAGATAAAGCGCCTGGTAGTGGACGAAATACGAAAATACTGCTCGCACGGGGCCATAGCTTTTTCCGGCGGGGAACACCTGCTCAGACCGGACGCGCTGGAAATACTGGAGTACACCGCCAAGGCCGGACTCTGGTCATTTATTAACACCAACGGAACCCTGCTCACCTCCGATCTGTTAAAGCGCGTAAAGACTGCGACCGGCGGCAAGGTCATCTTCGTCTTTTCGCTTAACTCCATTCTGCCCACGATCCAGAAATGGAGCCGTGACGACAGCCTTTGGACGGTGATCAAGGCGGCGCGCCTATGCCTTAAGGCGGGCGTAAACTTCTTCTTCATCACCACTATAAGCAAGAGCAACCTCAAAAGCTTTTCCACCACGGTCAATTTCCTGAAGCTGAAAAAAATTCCGATGCTCAGGTCCCCTTTCGTCACGCGCGGCATGGGTAATTGCCACCAGGAACTGGCGCTGACACCGGAAGACATGAAGAATATAATACACCCGGTCCTCAGGAATTACGCTTTGAGCTACGTAAGTTATACGCCGTTTTTCGCCGGGCCGGAATTCCTGGAAGATAAGTGGAAAGAGATGAATGTGGAAATAGACCAGCTTGGCTGCCAGGCGGCGCGCGGTTTCGTAGGCATCTCCGCCGAGGGCCACGTGGCGCCCTGCGTGCACCTGCTGGACAACAACCTGAAATGCGGCAATGTCAGGGATATCGCGCTCACTGCCATACTCCGTGATAACGAGATAATCAAAGCCGTGCGCTCCCGTGAAACACTAAAAGGCAAATGCGGCCGCTGCCGCTACAAGCAAACCTGCGGCGGCTGCCGCGCGCTGGCTTACTATAAGACCGGGGATTACATGGCCGAGGACCCGACCTGCTTCTTTGAACCCGTGGACGAAACAACCCGTTCCGAACACGAGGAACTGCAGAATAAGAACACGACCCGCTTCCTGGAATTCATCAAGACCAGGGAACCCTGGAAATCTCTTTTTTAGATGGCGTATATTTAAAACTTCAGCTCGTAAGAACTTGCAGATGAAGATACTCCTTATTAAACCCAGATGGTTCGTTAAAGGCGGACTTTACCGTCTGCTTGAGAGCGTTAAGTTTACGCCCCTCAATCTTGGCATACTGGCGGCCTTAAGCGACGGGAACGAAGTGACCGTAGCGGACGGAGACTGGGACGCGATACCGTACGAAAAGGATTTCGACCTCGTGGGGATAACAGTTACGACTTTCACCTCTGAGCAGGCTTACGCCATCGCTGACAGATTCAGGGCAAAAGGGGCTAAGGTGGTTATGGGCGGGCCGCATCCTAGCCTGCTGCCTCAGGAATGCCTCGCGCACGCCGACGCCGCGGTGGTGGGGGAGGCGGAATACGTCTGGAAAGAACTCCTGACCGACGCCGGAAAAGGCGAACTTAAAAACATTTACAAAAGCGGCCGGCCAACGGACATGGACGACGTGCCCGCGCCCAGACGGGACCTGCTCAATGAAACCTCGTGGATATCCTGCATCCAGGCCACCAGGGGTTGTCCCAACAAATGCCTCTACTGCTACCTGCCGGAAGTCCCCTGGAGCGCCTACCGCAAAAGGGACATAGAGAAAGTCTACAAAGAGCTTAAGAGCTTAAAGCAGAAAGTTATATATTTCGTGGACGATAATCTTTTCGCCGATCCGGCCTATGCCATGGCTCTCTTCGACAGGATAGCCCCTCTCAAAAAAATATTTTCCATACAAGCTCCCACCACCATAGCCAAAAACCCGCTGCTGGTGGAGAAAATGGCAAAAGCAGGCTGTTTCCATGTTCAGATGGGATTTCAGACCTCAAACCCCCAATCTCTTAAATGGGCGGCCATAGACCATAATCATATCGGCGACTATAAAGCCGCCGTCTCGCTCCTGCATAAACACCGGATACTGGTCACGGGGTTCCTGATGTTCGGCTTCGATACCGACGATAAAGGGATCTTCGTGCGCAGCGTGGCTATGGCCAAAGAGATAAACCTGGACGACGCGAACCTCTACGTGCTGACGCCGTATCCCGGCACCAAAATATACGAGCAGTTCAAAAAAGAGGGGCGCCTCCTGGAAGGCAAGGACCGCATGAATTTCGGCTGGGCCAACGCCGTCTTCAAACCTAAAAACATGACCCCGGAGGAACTTGAAGCCGGCGTCCAGGACGCGATCGTAAAACTCTCCGGCTATTTCCGCCGCAAACTTCCGCTCAGACTGGCCGAGCGCCCCGGCTGGCTCCTGCGGCATCCCGGCCTGGTCCGCTCCATAATCTACGGCCTCTTCGCCAAGCGCGACATCTCAAGCAAATTGGAATCCGGCGCATGACCGATTATTCAGACCGGGACGCGCAACTGATGATCCGTTTTAAGGACGGGGATGAGTCCGGTTTTATTGAGCTGGTTAACAGCCATAAGCAAAGGGTTTTTGCCTTCGCCTTCAGGTTCTTGGGCAATACCGCCGACGCGGAAGACGCGGCGCAGGAAGTTTTTATAAAAGTTTACAATGCCGCCGGCAAATATACAGTTAAAGCGAAGTTCACCACCTGGCTTTTTACCATTACCCGGAACACCTGTCTGAACTTTTTAGATAAGCGAAACAAGAAAGGCATATTCGTCTCGCTGGATGAAAAATCGGACTCGCAGGAGGACTCCGCCGGTTTACAGGTGGCTGACACAAAGGACCCGCCCCCCGCTGAACTGCTGATGAAAAATGAGCAGATTCAGGCGGTAAAAAAGGCCCTGGATTCACTGCCGGAAAACCAGAAGACCGCCGTGCTGCTTTGCCGCTACGAAGAACTTTCCTATGAGGCGACAGCGGAAATTATGGGGTGTTCTATTAAGGCGGTGAAATCGATTCTGCACAGGGCAAAGCTGAATTTAAAGGAAAAACTGGCGGTTTTTTTAAAATTCTGAAAAATGCTGCGGAACTTTTTTCATAACCGGCGGTTACATATAGAGAGGGGATAGTTTATGAACTGTAAAAAGGCCAAGGAAATGTCAACGGAATACCTGTCTGACGATCTTAATGATGCCGAAAAGGCCGAGTTCCTCGGGCATCTTAAGGCGTGCGATTACTGCGATAAAGAGATGTCGCTTCTGTCAAAGTCGTGGCAGACCCTGAGCCTGTACGCTCCTCCAGAGCTTGGAGATGAGTTTGTCGATTCTTTAATGGCGAAGATCCGGGCGGGGCGGGCAAAAAAACAAAGCTGGATTTTCAGATTCATCCCGTTAGGTTTTTCACAAAACACGCGCGCGGCATTGTCAGGCTGGTGGAAAGTGCCGGCCCTTACCCTGGCCTCCTGCGCTATATACCTTGTATGCATAGAGACCGGCTTTATGCCGTCGCGTCAATTCGCGCCGGCGGCCATATCCGCCTCCCAAGACGGGGCCGGAACTATTTCTTCCATGCTCTCTGATGGTCAGGAGACCGGCGGCGGGGGACATCTTTTAACCATAATATGCGAAGGAGCCGACAAATGAACATACGCTGGAACCAGATAGCTATAGCAGCTGCGGCGGGCTTCCTTATAGGGGCCTTCTTTTCCGACTTTTACCATATGCACCTTAAGCGCAGACCTCCCCAGCCGGTCGCCGCGGAAGGCGTGATAGAAAAGGTTACGCATGAATTAGACCTTTCAGGACCTCAGCGGGAGAAGGTGGCAATTATTTTTGAAAAGTATAGACCTGAAGTGAAAAAAGTGAAAGATTCCATCAATCCGAAATTAGAGGATCTGCGCCTGCAAATCAAGTCCGAGCTGGAATCAATTCTTACTCCGGAACAATACGCGAAGCTTGAAAAACTTGACGCCAATCCCAGAATAGACGACGGCCCGCGGCCACCGCCGCCGGGCCGATAAACCCCTAAAAAAGACGAACCACTTCTTTACGGCCCGCCTCTCCTGCCGCACTCTCACCTGCCGGAGGCGCGGACTCGCGCCTGGCTTTCATATTTTGACCGAAACTTTTTTCACGATTTATGGTTTAAATCAGTGGATGCGCACACTTACGGCAGGGACAATGTATGCCTAAACTACTGACCAGAATCAAAATAGCCGCCATCTGCATTTGCCTTGGTCTGCTGATTCAAAGCCGCCGCGTTTGCGCTTCCGACTTTATATCCGCGCCGGGGAAAGGCGCCTTCGCCATAAGCCTGAACTATCCCGGCGCCGGAATTAAATACTTTATGAGCGAAAGCCTTGCGCTTGAGATTAAAGGCCAGGCGGGCGAGGGCGTGCGGGTAGGCGGCCTGCGGCTCTACAATTATTTCAGGACCGCGGACAGGATGTTATTTTTTATGGGCCTCGAAGCGGATTATATTGATTTTAAGGGGGAAGTCAGCCGGGGCACCGGGGTGGCGGGAGAATTGTTCGGGGGATTTGAATATTTCCTGACACCTTCTATATCTCTGCAGGCTGATTTCGGACCGGCGTATATTTATCTTAAAGATCGGAGCAATCCCGTCTCAATCAGCGGCGTGGATTATGTGGCAAATTTCGGATTCAGTTTTTATTGGGGAGGAACCAGGGCCGGAGGGACAGTACGGGCGGGAAAAACCAAAAAGCCGGGCAAAACCCGGACCCATAAGCGCGATACTAATTCAGACGGCCCCTGGCTTATATACTGATATGAAACGCATATATTGTCTGGCATTATTAATGATGTTCCCGCTCGCGGCCGATCTTTCGGCAGGGTTTCGCACTGGCATAGTAAAAGCCGTGAAAGGCAAAGTGGTAACTCTGGACAAAAAAGTCACGGAATATAAGAGCGCTTCAGAAACCGCGATAGTCGCGCTCGCAGCCGCCTTCAACTTCTCTCCCGGTTCTCCAACGGCCGGCCAGACAGTAACATTTACTGACGCTTCTTCCGGCAGCCCCGCTTCCTGGACTTGGACCTTCGGGGACGAAACCACAAGCGCCGCCCGCAACCCGACCCACGCCTATAGCGCGGCCGGGACTTACATTGTGACGCTTACGGTCTCCGGTACAGCGGGTTCAAGCGCCGTCAGCCATACTGTTACCGTAACGGCGGGGGTGACCGCACCGGTCGCGGCTTTCAGCTTTTCTCCGTCTTCGCCCTCCTCCGGCCAGACGGTAACTTTTACAGACGCCACAACAAACACTCCCACTTCCAGGTCCTGGACCTTCGGGGACGGAGAAACCAGCACCGCCCAGAACCCGACACACGCCTACAGCGCGGCCGGGACTTACACTGTGACGCTCACGGCTTCCAATACCGCTGGCTCCAACTCCGTCAGCCATACCGTTACCGTAAGC
Source organism: uncultured Elusimicrobia bacterium (assembly GCA_903867985.1). GTDB lineage: Bacteria > Elusimicrobiota > Elusimicrobia > Elusimicrobiales > UBA9959 > YA12-FULL-51-18. The sequence goes on from CAIPTO010000074.1 coordinate 33,231, forward strand.
CAGGGTTCTTTCTCGCTTACGAGCAGCGCATTCGCCGACGGCGGAACCCTGCCTTACGAATACGCCTGCGACGGGGGCGGCGCCTCGCCCGCCCTGTCCTGGTCTAATAAGCCCTCCGGCACCCAGGAATTCGCGCTGACAATAAAGACCCCGACCCCGGACGGGCAAAAATGGAACTGGGTGATGTACAGCATACCCGAAGCGACTACCGGACTGGCGAAGAATACTTCGGGGGTAGGCGTTACGGGGCACGGCAGCGACCTGTCAGCCCTGGTCTATAACCCGCCCTGCTCGCTGGGACCCGGGCCCAGGACTTATACCCTGACCTTGTACGCGCTGTCGGCGTCGCCGACATTACCATCCGCCGACCAGGTCACGGGCGATGTGCTTACTGCCGCCATTGCGTCCATGGTCATCAGTTCAACGTCAGTTACCATGATTTACGCCCGCCCCGCTCCGACGGCCGCTTTCACCTTCTCGCCGTCCGCCCCGTCTACGGGCACTATGGTCTCTTTCGTGGATGCCTCCACTCTCACGCCAACCGGCTGGTACTGGAACTTCGGCGACGGGGGGATAAGCATTTTGGAGAACTCCACGCATTCCTACGCCACCGCTGGCGCTTACACCGTTTCACTTACTGCTTCCAATCCGTTCGGCTCCTCCAGTTCCAGCCAGACCGTGACGGTAAGCGGGGTCGGGATACGGCCTGCAGCCGCCTTCAGTTTCTATCCGAGCAGCCCTACTACCTATAACACGATAAGTTTCACCGACGCCTCTACGAATTCGCCCGCGTCCTGGTCCTGGAATTTCGGGGACGGGACCACCAGCACGGCCGAGTACCCGACGCACGCTTACAGCTCCGCGGGCAGCTACACCGTAACGTTGACGGCCGCCAATTCCGGCGGCTCGGCCACACTGACACATGCCATGACCGTTACCGTGCCGGCCTATAATATATCGCAGGGCATTTCCGACCAAGCCCAGGGCACCACCCTGGCCTTCGACGCCCTCGGCCTGATGAACGCCAACCTGGGCTCGCAGTCGTACTTCCCGCCGGGCAAGGTGGCCGATTACACCGGCTTCCAGTTCCTGCGCGACAGCGACCCCAGCAATATGGGCCACAACCCGGATTTTACTGGCCTGACCTCCAACAGCGTCATCCGGATACTTACCGACAGCCAGCTGGCGGCTCTGGCGGCCCTGGCTGTCAGTCAGGCGGACCTGGTCAACGATTACGGATACCACCGTTTCAGACTGATAAAGGCCTTCCGGCGCCTGATGGACGGGAACATCCCTGACGGCGCCGCCGGCCTGAGCATGAGCGCGGTGACGGCCGTGTCGCAGGAACTCTACCTCATGGACGGCCAAATCGCCTTTGACCGGGCCCTGCTCTACGCCAACGTCTACAAGTCTATGACGCGCGCCCAACTGGCTGAGCTGGACGCCATGAAAGGGGTGGGCGCTTCCTCCTGGACCGTAACCGACGCCAATTATATGAAGGCCCGGGTAGAGACCGCGCTGGGAACATATAAGTCCAATACGACGATGAATACCCTGGTGATGACCTACGCCGGCGACCTCTTCAGCTGGTATTCCGGCACGGTGGAGGCGGACGTATATTTCTGCCCGGAGCGGCAGGGAACCTATTACGGCGGGTTCTACATCAAGGATGCGCCGGCCATGAACGCGCCGCATGGCGTCAGCTATACCATAGACTCGGCTCTGACCGGGAACGCCGGGTCCGCCCTGCTCGACAGTTCGCTGGGCTATGTCGTGTCCACGCAGGCCGCTGTCATGACGAACCTCATCGACGTCCAGAGGAGCAATATGGCGGGTATAGTCGCGGTGCGCACGCAGATAGCGGCACTGTTGCGCACCCTGCTCGTCTCAACCTCCTCCAGCGACGCCGTAAGGGCGCAGGTGCTGGCGCTGTCCTCGGCCACCTACGGCACGCTGGACGGCCGGAACAACTATTATTACGCCACTACCTTCAAGCAGGTCGCCGACACCCTGAGCGTCAGCCAGCGGACCAAACTGAAGACGGATTTTTGGGACGGACTGCTTGTAGGCACCTATTCCAACGGGGACCCTTACGATTACGCGATCTGCAAATCCACCTATCTCTATTCCGACACCACCACCGACCCTGCCGTCCTAGCCCAGATAACGACGTATATAAATGATACCGACTACCTGTTCGCCACCGATGTCCCCACGGCGGAATTCTCCTTCTCGCCGGCCCTGCCGACTGTCGGTCAGACGATAACTTTCACTGACTCCTCCGAAGGCCCACCGACCTCATGGTCGTGGACTTTCGGGGACGGCGGTACCAGCGCATCGCATAACCCGACGCATTCTTACGCCTCGTCCGGAACATACACTGTATCACTGACAGCCACTAATTCCGCCGGCTCCAGCAGCGCAAGTCATGCGGTGACGGTCAGCCAGGGGATATTTACCCTGACGAGCGGCGCGGGCACCACCGGCGGGGCGATGGCGCTGACCTATACCTGTTTCGGCTCCAGTTCATCTCCCGCCATGGCCTGGACCAACGCGCCCTCAGGGACGCAGCAGTTCGCGCTGACCATGTCTGAACTAACTCCGGAGGGCGAGACAAAGTATAACTGGGTCCTGTACGGAATACCCAGCCGCAGTTCCGGATTTATCAGTAATAGCACAGGCGGCGGGACCCTGGGAATCAGCGACGGGCCGTTGGGGGCGGCCTACAACCCGCCCTGCGGCGGCAACAGGGTTTATACATACAGGCTCTACGCAGTGTCCGCAGCGCCATCACTCTCATCCCCGGTGACAGGTTCAGTTCTTACGGCCGCGCTCAGCGGCATCACAATAAGTTCGGCGACCATGACGCTGACCCATGCTACACCTACGCCGTGAAGAAAAGTCGGCACGGCTGACAGGGTGGACTTTTTTCGGGTATAGCGGTTTAATCTTTAGGAGGGATTATGAAACGGCTTACAATTTTAGCGCTTGGCTGGATGCTGGTCCTCTCACTTCAGGGTGGCGCCGCTCTGGCGCAGTCTGAGAAAGGCGCGGAGAAAAAAAGTTCCGCGCCCGATTTTGTCCTTAAGAGCCCCGCAGTCGAGAACGATGGGCAATTGCCGGTGGATTACACGGGAGACGGAACCAGTTCAACGCTGCCTCTGGAATGGAGCGGCGCCCCAGCGGGGACCAAAAGCTTCGCGCTGATCATGCACCACATCGCGCCGGACAAGACCAAGTGGTATTGGATCATCTACGATATACCGCCTGGGGTCAAAAATCTCCCTAAGAACGTCAAAGGCGTAGGCATTATGGGTAACAACAGCGTGAACGGCCGCATGGGGTACGCCCCGCCGCATTCAAAAGGCCCGGGGCCCAAAACATACATCTTAACCCTCTACGCCCTGTCCGCGCCGCCGAAGATAAAAGTTAAGCCCGCCGAAGTGAACCGTGAAGTCCTGCTCTCGGCCATGAAGAGACTCATTCTCGGCACAGCCAGATTAAGCGTGGTGTATACCCGATTCCCGGCACCGGACGGCGGCACGGAAGGGGAACCGCCTGCTCCTCCTCAGGGGGAGGAGCGATAATGTCGCAGTTTAGTAACGATTACGGAACTTTTTACGCGTTTTACGGTTTAATTGAATGGACATCATCAGACCGGAGGAAATATGAAATTTAAAATTATTACTGTCATTGTAGCACTGGCTATATGCGAAGCGTTCCAGTACGCGCGGGCGCAGGATGATAACGGCGGGCCGGGGCCTGACCGGGAACAGGCGCAATTGCAGGAGGATGGCGGCGGACAAGCACAAGATCAGAGCGAGAATAGCGGCCAGCAGCAAAGGCAGTCCCGAAAACAAGGGCGGGGCGGGAACAGGCAGTCCCGCGGCGGAGAATCTGAAACAGTTACCGACGAGCAGAAAGCCGGCGCGACGGAGATAGTGGCTAATTACGACGCTTCCAACCTGACGGCCGCTGACGCCAAGGCTATACATAAAGCGCTGCGCGATATCGGCGTACGCGGCGGCCCCGCGGAGGACAACCTGCTGAGTTCTGTCGGCTTCAACCCGGAGATGCTTAAGAAGCTGGATCCTCCTCCCGGCGGGAATAGCGGCGGAGACCGCGGACAGGGTATGGGCCAGCGTAACGCCAAGAGCGGCGGAAAAGGCGGAGGCAAGGGCGGCGGCAGCCAGTATAACCTTGAGCAGGCCGTGTCGGACAACGCCCAATTGACCACCATCGCCTTTAACGGCCTGGCTTTTCTCACCGGAGATTACGGCGCGGCCACTTTCATCCCGCCGGGCAAGGTCTGCGATTTCTTCGGCTTCCAGTATATGCGCGATATAGACGCCGCGAAGAAAGGCCACAACCCCATCTTCCTCAGCCGCGTGGCCGGCAACGTGGCGCATAACCTTACGGCTGAACAGAAACAAATGTTCATCGACCTGGCGGAGGAACAGCAGCCGCAGCTGGTCGCGCTGGCCAAACTGCGCCTGCCGGTCATAAAGGCTTTTCACATGCAGAGGGACAGCCAGATACCAGCCGGCAGCGCCGGCCTGAAAAAGGCGGCCGTGATGCAGAGTGTCGGAAGGATCTTCGAGGTTGACGCCGAGCTCAGCCGCCGCCGCGCCGAAGTGATGGCCAAGGTATGGCTGTCGCTCAGTGCCGGGCAGAAGGCCTACTTCGCGAAGATGAAGTTCGGCGACTTCGCCACTTGGCCGGAGATGGACGAGACTGAGGCGAAAGAGGCGGGCCGGGGCAGGCCCAAGATGTTCAACGTGGCCTACATGACATACCTGAGCGAGTTCTTCAGCTGGACGGCGGGCACTGTGGAGGCTGATGTTTATTTCTGCCCCGAGCGCCACGGCACTTACTTCGGCGGATTCTATATGAAGGATATGCCCGCCATGGGCAAGAAGAGCTTCGACATCAGCACCTCCGTCACCGGCGACAGCGGCAAGGCCTTCCTGAGCGAAGTTCTCACGCCCGCGCAGCGAAAACATATCGACGCGATCACGGAACTTCAGCGTCCGGCCATGGCTAAAATAATAGCGGTGCGCCGGGCGATATCCGTAGAGCTGCGGAAATATCTAAAAGGTCAGACGCCGGATAAGGCGAAGATCCTCGCGCTGGGCCGCCAGTACGGCGCGCTGGACGGCGAAGTGTCGTGGTATTACACCATCGCTTTCGCCAAAGTGAACAATACGCTCACGGAAGAGCAGCGCGCCGCGTTGATAAAGCTGCGTAATCTGGACGGCTACACCAGCGCCCCTTACTACATCTATTCCGACGGCGCCAAGTCCGAGCCGCAGCTGGGCGATATGAATTCGTTCTTCTTCGCGCCGAAGCAGCAGTAGCGGACAAAAAGAGGGAATAGCATGAGCTGCAGATATCGTTTAATATTATCCTCCGTTGTACTGCTTTTAATCGTTACCTTTACATACGCTGCCGGTCCCGGGCGCGGCAGCGTAGGGCGGGGCGGGCGCGACAGGCAGGGCGAGGGAAAGGGCGGGCGGCGGGACCAGAAAGGGCCGGGCTCCTCCGTTTTTCTCACCGAAGTCCCGGCGCAGCCCGGCAGCGTGGTGCTTGGCCGGCCCGAGGCGGCCTCCGTCACGCTGAGCCTGTTGTGGCAGGCCGGCGCTGATACCGTGCTGGTCTGGGCTAAAGATTCGGAGAAACTGCCGCAGGAAGGCCGCAGGATTACATTAGAGGCTGGCGAACCGAAACTGGCTGTTATAAACGGGCTCTCTCCGGACACCAGATATACTTACGCGCTGCTCGACGCGGCCACGAAAAAACGGCTGCTCCCCGCCGGCGGTCCCGGCTCTTTTCATACCGCCCGCGCCAAAGGGAGCGCGTTCACCTTTACTGTCCAGGCCGATTCACATCTCGACGGCGGCTGCTCACCGGAAATATACCGCCGCGAGCTGGCTAACGCCCTGGCCGAAGGACCTGACTTCCATATAGATCTTGGCGACACCTTCATGACGGAAAAGCACGTCTCGCGCGATTCCGCGTCGAAGCAGTACGCCGCCCAGCGCTACTATTTCGGGCTTATCGGACAATCGGTCCCGATTTTTCTGGTCTTGGGCAACCACGACGGAGAGAACCTGGACCGCAGAGGAAAAACACAGGCGGACGGCCTGGCTGTCTGGTCGCACAATATGCGCACGCGTTATTTCGCTAACCCGGTCCCGGACGGGTTCTACTCCGGCAACGGGGCGCGCCACCCGCTGGCCGGGATGCTTGAGAATTATTACGCCTGGGAGTGGGGGGACGCGCTGTTTGTGGCGCTGGACCCGTATTGGACCTCCATGCCGACGCGCGGCGGCAGCGAGCCCTGGAACATGACGCTCGGGAAAGCCCAGTATGACTGGCTGGCGAAAACCCTGCGCGGCTCAAAGGCGAAGTTTAAATTTGTGTTCATCCACCAACTGGTCGGCGGCACCGGCACAGGCGGACGGGGAGGCTCGGAAGCGGCCGCGCTCTACGAGTGGGGCGGGCAAGAGACGGATGGGGCTTACACATTCGCTGAGAATCGTCCTGGCTGGGGGAAACCGATACATCAACTGCTCACGGAAACTGGGGTTAACATTGTTTTCCACGGCCACGACCATTTCTTCGCACGCCAGGAATTAGACGGGGTAATCTACCAGCTTGTGCCGCAGCCGTCGCACAGGAATTCCAGCAGACATCAGGCGGAGGATTATGGTTACGCGGTAGGTGAGTTTCTGCCTAGTTCCGGCCACCTCCGCGTGCGCGTCAGTTCAAAACAGGCCGCGGTCGACTACATCCGCGCAGCCGACCTAAATATGGAAAACGAGGGGGCAACTGACGGCGGCAGCGCGTATTCCTACGTCTGTGATCCTCGTTCAAAAAAATAATCCATTATCTCCGCCGCATTTAGTCCAGCAGGTAGCTGTCCGGTCGATGATCGCTTCACACTCTCCACTGACCACTAATCACTATTCACTGTGTTTTAATGATTGACATCTATTTGGCTATTTGGCAAAATAGATGACATGAAAGCCAAAACAAAAAACGATTACGCCGCCCAGGCCGCCGTCATAAAGGCTATGGCGCATCCCACCCGCCTTCTGATACTCAATTCCCTTAAAAAGAAGGAAACCTGCGTCTGCGAGCTGCGCGATATGGTAGGCGACGACATCTCAACCGTGTCAAAACATCTGCTGGTGCTTAAAAAAGCCGGACTGGTGGCCGCGCGCCGCGAGGGTAACTGGCTGCACTACCGCCTGGCCTGCCCCTGCGTACTGGATTTCGCTGCCTGCGTAGCCGGGCTAAAGAGGTAATATGTTTAAACCTGTTCAGATTTTAGCCGATTGGATTGCATACGGGGTTTTCGGCCTTGGCCGTAATACGCTGGCGGGCGGCGCAGTAAACTTTTTTATTTTTGACACGATAAAAATATTCATACTGCTGGCCGGCATAATCTTCGCGGTTTCCGTAATACGGACCTTCCTGCCGCCTTCGAAAATAAGAGAAATAATTCTCAAAAAAAGCAGGTTTTCCGGACATCTGTGGGCGGCCGGCCTCGGTATTATAACTCCGTTCTGCACCTGCAGCGCCATACCGCTGTTCCTTGGCTTTATACAGACAGGCATTCCCCTGGGCGTAACATTCTCCTTCCTGGTGGCCTCGCCGATGATCAACGAGGTAGCGCTGGTCATGCTCTTCGGTATGTTTGGCGTAAAGATCGCCCTGCTGTATGCGCTTAGCGGCTTCATAATTGCGGTCGCCTCCGGACTTATAATCGGCAAACTGAATCTTGAACACCTGCTGGAAGGCTTTGATCTGTCAAAGAGGATACAGAACGTGGCGTTCGGTGCGGAAATGCCGTGGCCGGAGCGTTTGTCTTATGCCCGCGAATATACCAAGGATATCCTAAAAACGGTGTGGCCGTATGTCCTTATAGGTATAGGCATAGGCGCATGGATACACGGCTACGTACCGGAGAACTTCCTCGCCCGTTGGGCCGGTGCTGATAAATGGTACGCGGTGCCGCTGGCCACACTGGTGGGCATCCCGCTCTATTCAAACGCCGCAGGGGTTATACCGCTGGTAAGCGCCCTTACTGAAAAAGGTGTGGCGCTGGGCACAACGCTGGCGTTTATGATGGCGGTCACCGGGCTTTCGCTCCCTGAATTCCTTATACTGCGGCGCGTGATGAAAATGAGGCTGCTTTTCATTTTCTTCGGCATAGTGGGAGTGGGCATCGTATTTACCGGCTTTCTGTTTAATTACGTCATGAAATAGAAGGAGCGTTTTGAATTATGAAGAAAATACAGATACTGGGCATGGGCTGCGCCAAATGCGCTAAACTTTACGCGGCTGCTGAAGCCGCCGCCAAAGAACTGGGCACAGAATACACGATGGAAAAAGTGGAGGATATCGAGAAGATAACTGAGATGGGCGTGATGATGACGCCCGCCCTGGCAATAAACGGTGAGGTGAAGTTCGCCGGCAGAGTACCGTCAGCGGAAGACCTTAAGAAAACAATCGCGGAGGCGAAATAATATGGCTGAACAATGCGCATGCGGCGGTAAGACTATGCTGGTGTTCACGTGTTCCGGCGCTGCGGACGTCGGCGAGCTGGCTGACAGGGCCGCGCGGCTTCTTTCAAAGGAGACCTGCGTGAAACTGAGCTGCTTGGCCGGGGTAGGCGGCAACATCAGCGGCTTCATAGCTTCCGCCAATGGAGCGGATCTCGTTATAGCGCTGGACGGCTGTCCGGTTGAATGCGCTAAAAAGACGCTTGAGACACACGGCGTTAAGAAGTTTAAGCACCTGAAAGTAACCGACTGCGGCCTTGAAAAAGGCAAAGCTCCGGTGACCGAACGCAATATAGAAAAGGTATTCAAACATGCAAAAGAACTTATCTGAGAATCCAGTCGGCCCGGGCAAGGCTGTGAAATACGCGCTATTGGCGTTTGTGGCCGTCAGTATCGCCGCAGCAGCGTATAAGATCGGCGGACCGCACTGGGCAGAAAACAAAACTCCGGGCCCGGCCGCCCTAACAGCGGTGCCTCAACCGGCACCGGTTAAACCAGCGGCTCAACCGGAAGTGAAAACCGCTGCCGCTTCCGCAAAGAGCCGGATTGCGGCCAAAACAGCCATTGTCTATTATTTTTACACTAACACCCGCTGCTCTTCCTGCAAGACGATAGAGGCATATACGCGGGAAGCTGTGGAGAAGAGCTTCACGTCGGATTATAAAGGCTGGCAGGTCATATTCAAAGGGATAAATGTCGAAGAGGAACCCGACAAGCACTTTGTGCAGGATTACTGGCTTAACAGCAAATCGGTCGTGGTCCAGAAATTCTCAGGCGACAAGCCGCTGAAATATACAAAACTGGAGAAGGTCTGGCAGTTGCTTGGCGACAAGGCTGCTTTTGTCGATTATATAACCGCCGAAACACACAAACTGTTGGATGAAAAATGAACGCTGAAATATTGGCTGCGGCGATGACGGGGGTGTGGACGGGGATTATAAGCTCGGTTAGCCCCTGCCCGCTGGCCACCAATATAGCCGCGCTGACGTATATCTCAAAGCATTCTGGCGCGGGACGCTTGGCAGTACTGTCACATGGCGGGCTTTATGCATTGGGGCGCGCGCTGGCCTACATCGTAATAGGGTTCCTGCTGGTTAAAAGCCTGCTGAGCGCACCGTCGTTCTCGTTCTTCATGCAGAAATACGGCAATCAGGCGCTTTCACCACTGCTTATCCTGACCGGAATGTATATGCTGGATATGTTCGGCCGGGGTTTCGGTGGTTTCAGTTTGCTTGACCTTTCAAAATTCAAGGCGAAAGGCGGGGCTGTCTCGTCCCTGTTCATGGGCTTTGTCTTCGCCCTGGCGTTCTGCCCCATCTCAGCCGCGCTCTACTTCGGCGTGATCATCCCGCTGGCGGCTAAAAACTCCGCGCCATTCTCGCTGCCGCTGTTGTACGGCATAGGCACCGCTCTGCCCGTAATCGGCCTGGCGGTAGTCATCGACTTTGGTCTTGGCAAGGTTGCGGCGGTCACAGGTCTGGCAGGCAGTTTTGAGAAATACGCCAAACCGGCCACCGCGTGGATATTCATCGCCTGCGGCGTTTACCTGGGGCTTAAATACATTTTCGGCATTATTTAGGGAGGTCGCATGACGATCCAGCGCGGAAAAATCCGCTTTTTAGTTCGTAAAGCATATGGGAAAGCGGCCAAGGCGGCCAAGCCGCTCAAGGCCGGTTCATGTTGTTCATCCGCTTCGTGCTGTGGGGGTGACAGCGCACCGTCGGTTGATGGCGAAATGGGGCTTTCCTGCGGAAACCCTGTGGGTTTCTCCGCGATCAAGAAAGGCATGACGGTTATGGATCTGGGCAGCGGGGCGGGAAAAGACGTGTTTATAGCCGCCCCACTGACCGGACATAAGGGGCGCGTGATCGGCGTGGATATGACGGCTGAAATGCTCAAGCTGTCCGCCAGGAACCTTGAAAAATTCGCCAAAAGAACCGGACTTGCCAATATAGAATTCCGCAAAGGAGTAATTGAAAAACTCCCGGCAAAAGATCGCGAGGCCGATCTGATCATCTCCAACTGCGTCATAAACCTGTCACCTGACAAACCCGCCGTTTTTCGCGAGGCATTCCGAGTCCTTAAGCCGGGCGGGTCGATCGTAGTCAGCGACATCGTGCTTAACCGCAAGCTGCCACCCTCGATTAAAAAGCACGACGGGCTCTACGCCGCCTGCGTGGCCGGCGCGCTGCTGCGCCGGGACTACCTAGCTGCAATAAAGGAGGCGGGCTTTACAGGTATAAAACTGCTTACTGATAAAACCTACTCGTCTTCAGGCGCCTGTTTTGACCCTATAACCTCCAAAGCTGCTAAAGCGCTGGACGGGGCGGCTTCGAGCATAACCGTGTCCGCGCACAAGCCGGGAGAACGGAAATGAAAAAAATACTTTTCCTCTGCACCGGTAATTCCTGCCGCAGCCAGATGGCGGAAGGCTGGTGCAACAAACTTTATCCGGGCTTTATAACAGCCTACTCAGCCGGAACAAATCCCGGCAGCGTGGACCCCCGCGCCGTTAAAGTAATGGCGGAAGCCGGAGTTGATATTTCCGGACACCGATCCAAGCACGCTTTGGAATTTAAGGATATAACTTTTGACCTTGTGATAACTGTCTGCGACAAGGCACGTGAATCCTGCCCGGTCTGGTTCGGCAAGGCACAGAAACTTCATAAGAGTTTTGAGGATCCGCCTCTCCTTGCCAAAGGCGCCAAAACCGAAGAAGAAGCGCTCTCGCATTACCGCCGCGTACGTGACGAGATAAAAGAATTTATTTTAAAACTGCCTGAAACACTGGATAAAGGAGAATCAAAATGAGCGCGCTAAGCGGGAAACTTTCATTCCTGGACCGTTATCTTACGCTATGGATATTTGCAGCCATGGCCGTAGGTGTGGGCGCGGGCTGGCTGGCGCCGCAGGCAGTAGCGGACTTCAACGCGGCGTCCAGCGTGGGAACGACCTCGATCCCCATCGCCATAGGCCTGATCCTCATGATGTATCCGCCGCTCGCGAAAGTTAAATACGAAGAAATGCACCGGGTTTTCGCTAATAAAAAGGTATTGGCTTTGTCGCTGGTTCAGAACTGGCTGGTGGGCCCGATACTTATGACCGCGCTGGCAATAATATTCCTCAGGGATAGACCGGAATACATGGTAGGCCTGATAATGATAGGTCTAGCGCGCTGTATAGCAATGGTAATTGTCTGGAACGATCTGGCCCGCGGCGACCGGGAGTATTGCGCGGGGCTCGTGGCCTTCAACTCGGTATTCCAGGTGCTTCTGTTCCCGGTTTACGCCTGGTTCTTTATCACTATTGTGCCGCGCTGGCTGGGGCTTGAGGGCGCTGTTGTAAACATAACCATGGGTGAAATAGCCAAGAGCGTTTTTATCTATCTGGGCATCCCTTTTATCGCCGGTATCATCACACGCTTCTCGCTGATAGCGGCCAGGGGAAGGGAGTGGTACGCTGAAAAGTTTATCCCGGTCATAAGCCCGCTTACGCTGGCAGCGCTTCTTTTCACTATCATCGTGATGTTCTCCATTAAGGGGGAAAACATCATTAAAGTACCGCTGGACGTGGTGCGCGTGGCTATACCGCTGCTGATTTATTTCACGATAATGTTCTTTGCGTCCTTCTATATGAGCAAAAAGGCCGGCGCTTCCTACGAAGAATCCGCCACTCTGTCCTTCACCGCGGCCTCTAATAATTTCGAACTCGCCATAGCGGTAGCCATAGCCACTTTCGGCATAGGTCACGGCGCCGCCTTCGCCGCCGTCATAGGGCCGCTTGTGGAAGTGCCGGTGCTGATAGGTCTTGTGAATGTCTCGCTTTGGATAGGCCGCCGCTGGTACGCCGTTCCGAAAGCTGCTGAATAATGCCATATTATTTATATTGACAGTCACTTCGGCATTACTATAACATAGTACCAATGGCGCGGAGTTTTCAACGGGGGTTATTTTGTTATCCCGTCTCGCCGGCAAATTTACTCCACTAAATATATAGTTAAGTCTTGGCGGAAAGCGTTCATTTTGGGAAAGATCTGTCATTATGTCTAAAAGATCCAGGAGATTGCGCGCCATGGCGCCACGTGAAGATTCGCGGCCGGTACCCGCCGGGGTCCCCATAAGCGACTGGCGGGTGTTCGGAATTCTGGGCGTACTATGTCTGCTGCTTTACGCCAGAGCTTTGTTTTTTGGCTTTACATATCTCGATGATAATGTTTTGATCTTGGACAATCTGGCTTTCCTGCAGAACATCGGCAACGTCGGCCGCGCTTTCACCCAGGAAGTCTTTCATGTTTTACACAGTTCCGCTTCTTATTACCGCCCGATCCTGACGCTCTCCTTTATGTTTGACGCCCTTATCTCCGGAGCGGCGCCGTTCATGTATCATTTATCGAACATCATATTTCACCTGTTTTCCGCCTTTTTGGTTTATAAACTTTTTCTTAAACTAAAACATCCGCAATCTTTGGCGCTGTTTTTTTCCCTGGTCTTTGCGGTTCATCCCGTACTAACGCAGGCGGTGGCGTGGGTGCCGGGCCGCAATGATTCTCTGGTGGCCATCTTTTCCTTGGCGACCTTTATTTTTTTAATCGACTACTGGGCGGACCGTAATTCAAAGTCCCTTCTAAAAAGCCTTTTATTCTTTGCTTTAGCCATTTTCAGCAAAGAAACGGCTTTAGTAATCCCGGTGATCTTCGGGATTTATTTATTATTGACAGGCAAGTTACGGGCTGCAAGCGAGCGCAAAGAAATCTGGCGGATCGCGGCCGGATTCGCCGCGGCGGGATTTATATGGATTTGGCTGCGCCACGTAGCGCTGGCGAGCAACCCGCTGCCGCTGACTGTTTTGGAGATGCTCAAATCGGTGATTATCAATAGCCCGGCGCTTATCCAGTTTATCGGGAAGGTTTTTTTTCCGTTTAATTTATCCGTTTTGCCCATCATACGGGATACAGGTTTCGAATGGGGAGTTTTAGCATTATTCGGTTTGGCGGTAATGGGTGCGACAGGGCTAAGAAAGGAAAGCGGGAGAATGGTTTTATTCGGAGTGGTCTGGTTTCTGGCTTTTTTACTGCCGTCATTTATCCGCCCGGACACGAAATTAACGGCGGATTTTATCGAGCACAGGGTGTACCTGCCGATTATAGGTCTTTTTATGATACTGGCGGAAACAAAAGCGCTGAGCTCACTTGATTTCAAAAAGAGAACCCATCTATATCTCACGCTGACGCTCTTGGGCGTTTTTGCGGTTATCACCTTCGCTCATCAGGGGAACTTTGCGGACAGATTGTCTTTTTGGAAGAACGCGGCCTCCGCCTCACCCCATTCGCCGCTGGCCCAAAGAAATCTGGGAGCTATGTATTACCTCGACGGCCAACATGACCTTGCGGAAAATTATTATAAAAACGCCCTGGCGTTAAATCCAACGGAACAAATGGTTCACAATAATCTTGGCCTTATTTACGCCTCACGCGGCCAACTGGACGCGGCCTTTAAGGAATATCAGCTGGAACTGGCGATCAATCCCAACTACGATAACGCACATTTTAATCTGGGGCTTCTCTACCATAAGGCTGGCAAGCCGGCTGAGGCCAGAAGTGAATGGAAAAGAACGCTTGAAATAAATCCGGAATATCAGGACGCCATTGCCGCGTTAAAAGCTTCAGAAGCGTGGGAACTCGGTAAATAACAGTTCCCCGTAGGCCGGAGATACGGAATATTATTTTGATATAATTCACGAAGTGGTTTTTAATGGCCTGCTGCAGAGCGCCAAAGATCCTCTAGCGAGACAAGCAATAATGAAAACACAAATAATTGAAGATGTGAAAAAAGGTAGTTTAAGATCAGCTTATGTCGAAGCCTCTTTTTATGACGCAAAAAAGGATCTGGAAAAGAGCCGCTATGAGATAATCTCGCTTGAGCAGATGGCCCTGTTAAGGGTGCAGGAGGGGAAAGGAGCCTTTATCTCGCAGAATGGGAACTGGACGCGGGAAGGCTTCGTTTATGTGCCCCAAAAAGGTATTTTCCTGACAAAGAATTCTCCGATAATGGAAAGCGCTGAAAAGGCGACAGAGTGCCATAAAAATAAACGCGTTTTCCATCCCACTTCAAAACAAATTGAAAATGCTCTTGCGGATTCCTGCAAGGTCACTGATCTAAGTATCCCGTCTTTAAAACTGGCTGAAGAAGAATTGACGGCTTACGCTTTTGGCAATCAGGCAAAAGCTTACGGCGAATTTTTAAAAGAAGCGGGGATAAACACTTTTAAGATTTACACTCCGAATATCCAGGAAAAGACCTTCGCGACTCAGGCGTGGTTCGGGTGGCTGGTCAGCGGCTCCAGACTCGATGGCGGCGACAGGGATCTGTGCGGCGGACTGTTCTACTACTACAAAGCGCGGGGCGTGCAAGCAAACAGCTAATCCGTCTTCCGCAGTCAAGGCGGGCAAGCCAAAATTATAAAGATCGCCGCCTGCCGCTTCGAACAACCTGGAAATTCCTCCCTACGGGGGGAATAAACGGCACAATCCATAAAAACAGGTAATTTTAAAACCTTAGCGCAAAACCCGGGTTAACCGAAGATCAAGAACATGACCGAATCAGCAAACGCCATTTCCATTTTAGCCGCCGGCGAACATGTAGTTCCGCCCATGACAGGCCGGCCGCATGGGCGCTTTACCAGGATGGTTAAAGCGCCTTATTTCAACATAGCGCTGTTGGTCGGCTGCGGTATCTTCGCCAGCACTTACGCGCAGACCGGAGTCATCGGACTTTACCCGTTCCGTTTTCTGCTTAAGGACAAACTGGGCGAAGGCCCTCTGCGTGTTGCCCTTTTCATGCAGCTGGCCAGTATGCCGTGGAACCTGAAGATAATTTCCGGCATCGTCTCCGACGCTATCCCTCTCTTCGGCACCAGGCGCAGGCATTACCTGATCTTCAGCAGCTTGCTGGCCGGGCTGCTCTGGCTGGCCGTGGCGGTAGTGCCCCCCAGGTTCACGCCTATGGTGATTATGGCCATTATCATGAACATCGCGCTTGTCTTTGTCAGCACCATCAGCGGCGGGATACTGGTGGAAGGCGGACAAACCTTCGGCGTTACAGGGAAATTGAGTTCCGTGCGCGTGCTGGCAATGAACAT
This sequence comes from uncultured Elusimicrobia bacterium, assembly GCA_903867985.1. Lineage (GTDB taxonomy): Bacteria > Elusimicrobiota > Elusimicrobia > Elusimicrobiales > UBA9959 > YA12-FULL-51-18. Next base: position 48,938 of record CAIPTO010000074.1, read on the forward strand.
CGCCGGCCTGGGCGTGCCGCTGGGCGCCTTGCTGGCGACCCGCGCGCTGGGCGTTTCGGCCATGACCGCCGCCATTCCGCTGTTCCTGCTGTTCTTTATCGCCGTTTTTCTGTACAAGGAAAAACCCACCGCCAAGCGCGACCCGAAGATCTGGAAAGGGATAATAGTTCAGCTTAAAATAGCCCTTAAGGCTAAAACCCTCTGGGTAGCCGCAGGACTTCTTTTCCTGGTGCAGTTCGCCCCCGGTTTTTTAACGCCGCTGATGTTCTACCAGACCGACACGCTGCATTTCAGCGAGAAGTTCATCGGCTTTCTGACGCTGATAGACGCCATCGCCGGCGCCGCCGGAGCGTTCTTCTACGTCTACTTCTGCCGCCGGCTTTCGCTGCGGCAGCTCCTTTTCGGGAGCGTTTTCCTTACGGCCGCGCTATCGCTTTTATACCTGGGCTACAACGACAAAAATTCTGCCATACTTATAGAAGCGGTGTATTGTTTCGTTTTAAGTCTGGCGCAGCTTCCTCTGTTCGATCTGGCCGCCCGGGCCACGCCCAAAGGCAGCGAGGCCGTGGGCTATTCCGTGATCATGAGCGTATGGAACTGGGGACTTTTCTGCTCCGACCTGATCGGCTCCGCGCTGTATGAAAAATATCACATGACGTTTAAAAATCTGGTCTGGGTAAACGCCGGCACCACCATACTTGTGCTTTTCGCTATTCCGTTCCTGCCGAAATTACTTGTTGATCATAAGGAAGTTTGCGAAGTGCCGGCTGCAGACTAAAAAATACCAAGTGGAGCAGAAAAAGTTTATGGCTCTTGACGAATACACATATGGCAGGATACTGGAAAGCCTGAGGGACGGCGTCATGACACTTGACGCGTTCGGGAAGGTGCTGACATTCAACAGCGCCGCCGCCGAGATCCTGTGCCTCAGGAAAGAAGATGTGATAGGCGGGAACTTCGGCGATATATTCCTTCCCGGGGAAGAAAATGACGCTTTTAATCAGGCCGTCCTTAACGCTATCTATGAAAAGGAACTGGCGCATCATACCCTCGTTCCTTACCATGTCGCGGAGCGTACGCTGACGCTGGCGGTGACGACCTCATATCTCATCGCGACAGCCGGCGGCGAGGCGGATACGAGATCGCTCATAGTAGTCATCAGCAACATCACCGACACGGAGCGTTACAGGGTCATGGCCACCACCGATGCCCTTACTGGAAGCCGGAACAGGGGGTATCTGATGGATACGCTGCCGCAGGAGATCAAAAGGGCAGGCCGGTACGGGCAGCCTTTTTCTCTTGTCATGGCTGATATTGATTACTTCAAGAAGGTCAACGACACCTACGGCCATCAGGCCGGGGATGTAGTCCTGAAAGCCTTCGTGCGAACCATTAAGTCCATGTGCAGAGAAGACGTGGATTGGGTCGCCAGATACGGAGGCGAGGAATTCATACTTGTCCTGCCAGACACCGGCCCGGATGGGGCGGCAGTGCTGGCAGAAAGGATAAGGGTAGCCGCGGCCGGGCTGGAAGTCATGGCAAAAGGCTCGTCTGTGCGTTTCACCGCCAGCTTCGGCGTTACCGGCTTCGCGGCCGGCGAATACACCGCGAACATTTCCGCCGAATCAATGGTCTCCGCCGCCGACCGGTGCCTCTATGACGCCAAGGAGCATGGCCGGAACAGGGTTGTCAGAGGGTAAGGTATTTGAATAGGCCGAAAGACGGAGATTTTGGGGACCATTGGCCCATGCGGTTTTGGCCCGCGGAAGCTAAAATATATTCGTGAAACTATTTAAACGGATCTTTGCCGCCGGCCTGATATCAGGCTTGGCCGCGTTATTTGTTAACAGCGCAGGGGCCGCGGATATCACTTTTGACGGCGCTTCCGGCGGTCTTTCATTAACCGAATACATACAGGACGTTCCTTTAGACCAGCCGCGGCTGACCGCCACGCCGGCCGCCGCGGGCGCTCATGTCTACGACTTTAAAACCCTTTACCGCTCCCTTGGCTACCCATCGCCTCACTATTTCGGTTCTTCCAAGGAAGAAGTGGAGGACCTGCACAACTATACCAGCAAGGAAGACGGTATCTACGAAGAGATAAACGGCTACCTGCGATTTTATCCGGAGCCCTATACTTGGTATGGCACCAGTCCCGAGAGCGCAAAAATTATAGTGGCGCATGTAGACAATATATTTGCCCGTGTGCCGGCTATTCCGGCCGACATCATACTGTTCCGCGGCCTCGGCCTGGGATACCGCGCCGATAAACCCTTCGACATGGGCGAGGAATTTATAGATAAAGGTTATGTTTCCACTTCGCTTTCCTACAGCGTCGCGCTCCATTTCGCCATAGAGATGAACGAAGATGACGAGAAGCCCACTAGGCGCGCGATATTCGTCATATACCTGGACCGCCCGGGAGAAAAGGGCATACTTGTGAACCAGGGCGAGGATGAAGTTATTCTTAATCGCGGCCGCAAATTCAGGGTAATGGCTCAAAAAGACGGCGTTAAAAAATACGACCTTTACCTGGTGCAGGCTTGCGCCGCCTCCTGCGAAACAACCCTGCGCGGAGATGTTCAATATTTCTGGACCGCCTTCAATGTCTCGGAATGAACTTGCCCTCGGATCGGAGAATTATGAAAAAGAAATCCCGAATCGGTTATAACCCGGAAATTGAACTCGCAAAAGGCGCGACATTAACAGCCGCGTCTTATGATAAAACGCAGACGATAGTGGTAACAGCCGAAAAAGTGACAGTGGGGGGAAAACCCGGGATCGTTGAAATTACGGGACCCGCCACCGGCAAGCTGGATGCAGGCATAGACGGCACCATAAACTTGTGGCTTTCCATCTTCCGCTATATGCGACCCGACGGCACAACCGACCATGTCGCCGGCTGGAATATCCCGCTGATCTTAAATCCCAAACAAACACCCATCGAGACCGCTAAATCTTTTGCCGCCTACATAAACGCCGGCACCCGCCCCTACAAAGCCAAAGCAACCGGAAATATAACCAAGGCCTCTGTGGCGATAGTTTTCACCAAAAAGTAGCAGATTCAGTAGATTCCGGGACAGTACATTTAGGTTAGAAGGGGGATTTATCCCACGGAATCACTTATAGCGGAACATTTTAAATGAATATCACTTATCTTATAGGGGCAGGAGCATCTTGTGCGATAGCACCGAAGCGCATTCCTGGGATGCAAATGCTTGCCCGAATGAGAGAACTATTCCCGGAAGACATTAAACGGTTTAAACAGTTTCTTTGCGATTCGGGTATCTACAAAGATTCAATGGACCATTTAATGAAGCCTGGGAAGACTATCCCCGACAACATCGACACTCTAAATATTGAAAGGTTACTCCACGAACTAGAAGATGTTGCTACTTGGGGAACTCGAGATCAAGCAACCGCCGCAGATCAAGCACACAACCTTATTCAATCCCTATTAACCAGGCTATTCTCGCGCTTGGATCAAGACGAGGTAGCAAAAGCTGTTAAGAACCCATATGATCTTTTAGCCGCCGCAATTGCAGCCGACCGCCATGGTCATACCCATCACTTTATATCCTTCAACTATGATGTTTGGCTCGAACAGGCCCTGCAGAGACACGGACTCTGGAATCCAGTAAATGGCTATTTGAAGAACAGCGTCAACCCCTTACCACTCCGCTACATCGCTACCGCTCGCACTTTGGAGCACTTACCATCGCATCAACCATCGCCTACCCTCGTGTTGAAACCACACGGCTCACTTTCATGGCTTACGCCTCAGGATGACCCTTATGGTATTCCCATCATTCTTTTAAACAAGGACGGACTAACGGAGGGGGGAACAAATACCCGGGGAGCCCCCGCATATCTTCCCTCAGAACATGATCGCGTCGTGGTTATACACCAATCACAAAGGCATGAATTTTCCCCCTTGATAATCCCACCGGTCCTCAATAAAGCTGTAGGAGGGGAGTTCCTTTATAAAGTCCACAAAGCCGTTCAACGGGAGTTTGAGAGTTCCCAAGCTGTTGTCATTATAGGTTGGAGTATGCCGCCGACAGACGCTTCCATACGACAACGGATAGCTGATGGGCTTGCGCCTCGTAGCGACTCAAACAATCTGAAGTGGTTAATAGCCTGTAATTTCATGAAGACAGACTTGTTTTACAACCGCTACCGTGCGACTATCCCGGCACAAAGAAGTTTAATGTACGACGACGGTTTTGGGGATGGTTTTATCCACGCAGCGCTAAACCGATTGTGGGAAAACATATAATCTCATTATGAAAACCGAACTACAGAAACTGCGCGAACTGGAAAAAGAACACGGAGTCCGTGCCAGCACACTAATCCCGGACTTAGCATTTGTGGGACTAATTAAAGATGTAATCGATGCAGTGGATACCGCCACAGAACTCCTAAATTCCGCCCACCCATACAGGGCATATGCACTCGCACGTGTTGCCGTTGAAGCAACTCAAAGATTGCTGATAATTGCAACTGCCGACAATTACGTAAACATCGGAACCCGCGCATGGCTTTACTACCGCATGAAAGACAGCGCCCTAGCGGATAAGTCTGCCACAGCATTGGGGGAAGCTGAACGCCAAATACTGGAAACTTGGTGCAAATATTTACCATCAGCAAATCAACTTATTCATGAGCTTCTATCTGAAATTAAAACTCAAAAAAATAAACCAGACAATTTTCTTGGAAGAGGCTTAGCAAATGAAGTCACAAGGGCATATGACATCATCGCCAAGGAAAAAGGCGGTGCTGTACCACCCAATGCAACTGAAATCAATCAGAGTTTTTATTCCAGTCTGTGCCGTGAGGCGCACGCCTGTCTACGCTTAGAACCAGCAAGTTTTGCGATAGATGCGGATGGCTTCATCAACGTCGCAGAGCAAGAACGCCCCATTGAACAGATTAAGATTGCGGTATGCGGCGCACTAAAAATTACTCTTTCTGAATCTATTGAAGCCATTCAATATCGATTACAAGTCCGCCGCAGAGAGAATGCTTCAAAACTTGAAACCGCCATTATCGGAAGAAAACCCCCGACTTCCTCAGAGTGTGCCGATGACTTCGGATGCATGTTATTACAACAAGGATGTGGCCAGGCCAATACTGTTTTCCCATCTATCCCATTTCTCCATTTTAGCGAGTTACGTGATAAAACCATAAGTGCCACACTGCGCTACGGTTTTGGAGACGAGGCACGCGCTGGAACATTTGATTTTAAAGGCCCAATGCGCGAAGAACTACTTTCTTTAATTGAGCACAAATTCCCTGGAAGCGCCAAACAGATAAACGGATTACTACAGATTGATTTGCCTAGGCCACTCCCAATTACAATCACCGCAGTTTTAGGATCCCTTCAAGAGACCGAGAGCGAAACCTTTATCCCGCTAATTGTTACAAAAATGAAAGAATGGAACGAGACAGGCAGCCCTGAACCCTCCAACAACAAGCCCGCCTGATACTGAATCCGGGCCATAAAGCGGAAATTCTTGTCATTTCCATCGCGACACAGCGTTGTCGGGATGACCTGCTATACCATTCTGAAGACTTGATGGGGTTTCATTTAGGGGAGGGGTTATGAAAACCATTAGGCAACACCGGAAATAGTGCAAGACAACCTAGCAGATCCGGGGACAGCTAGGGCTCAAACTCCTAGTGCAACACTTTATCTTGTAGACTACACGCAAGAGAAGGAGATTGCACATGACCCCATATCAAAGACTTGGCTTCAGGGACCGGGAAGAAGTAAGCCGTTGTTTATCGATGAACCTGAGTTGTCGCCAAATAGCGCACGCTATAGGCCGGTCCCCAAGCACGATAACACGCGAAATTCTGCGCAATGGGCCCCACCCGGTCGACCTACCGGGCTATAAACGCCCAGAAACATGCGGTGCACGCTGCTAAAACACCGCGCAGACAACGGAAGCTCTACACCAATCATAAACTCGAGAGGATAGTTGTCAAATATCTACAATTGCGCTGGTCTCCTGAACAGATTGCCAAACGGTTAAGAATCCTGTATCCTCATAATATAACCATGCATATTTCCCACGAAGCCATTTATGCCTATGTGTATATTCATCCCAGAAGTCATCTTAAGCGCCAGTTGTTGTTCCAGTTGAGGCGTCAGCATAAATATCGGTGGGTCAAAAAAGACCGTCAGAGGTCATATCCGATACAGGATTTTATCAGTATAGATGACCGGCCTTCGGACGTAGACAATCGCCGCATAGCCGGGCATTGGGAAGGGGACTTGATCATGGGGCCCCTGAATAAATCAGCTATAGGGACTTTAGTTGAGCGGACGACACGCATGACATTTATCGCTAAACTAAAGAATAAAACCGCAGTTTCTGTCCGTCAGGCGTTCACGCGCAAGTTCGCCAGGTTGCCGGTTGAGATAAAGAAATCATTAACCTATGACCAAGGGCAGGAAATGGCAGAACATAAGGTATTTACGGAAAAAACAAAGATTCGGGTCTACTTTGCCCATCCGCATTCCCCTTGGGAGCGTGGTACCAATGAAAACACCAATTCCCTTATTCGCGACTTTTTCCCTAAAGGGACAGATTTTTCAAAGATCAATGCCCACCAGTTGAAGAAGGTGGAAAACATGTTGAATGACCGGCCTAGAAAAGTATTGAATTTCTATACGCCGCGCGAAGTCTTTACAAAAACTGTTGCATTAGGAACTTGAGCGTAAGCTGCCCCCGAAATCCCTAAGATATTTGATTGCTCCCAGAACACCCCCAGAGGGATATAGTGGACCTTGTGGGGGAAAGGTTATTATGCTTAAAGATCCTGCCGGCGCAGCACCAGCTACTCGCCTTTATGGCCGAATAACTGAGCTATCTTTTGCAGTGACGCTAGGCTCGCATACCGCATAAAAAAAGGCTATATTAGATGATATGATGATGAAATATTCGGTTTTTGCCGTGATATTGTGCTGTCTGACCCACGGCGCGCTGGCAGCCACGCATAAGCCCGCTCCAGAAGTTGTTTCCACCTCCACCCAGTCTGCGACGGAGGAACGCTCCGCCGACCAGACCCCGGCGCTTATTGAAAAAGTGCGTGAGCTCAGGGAGCGGTTGCGCCGAGAATTGGCCAAGAGCAGGCTTGGCACTCCAGAAGAAGCGCGCCAGTTCAGGACGAAAGCCATAAGCCTCGCCGTTGAATTTAATAACCTCCTGCACAAGAAGTCCAGAATACAGGCCATCGGAGACGAGGACCTTGAGATCCACCAACTCATCTACGCCCATCCACGCATCGCCTCTCACATCTTCGCCAGCGAGTTGGAGATTTGCAAATCCACTGAAGCCTACGACTATAAGGCGCAGGCCGACGCCATTACCGGGAAAAAGGCCCAAGCCGAGGCGGATTGGACCGACGCCATAGCGCTAGCCCCGGAAGCGGAACTCCTGCTGCACCGGGGACACTTATATCTCACGCAACATAAATACGACCAGGCCATAGACGATTTTACCAGGGCGCTCAAAGCCGGTGGAACGGCGCCACTTTATCATTCGCGGGCCACAGCCTATTACCGCAAGGACGATTACGCCGCCGCGGCCGAAGACCTGGAGCTGTTCTTTAAGCATGACACAAATAAGGAATATTCCAGGTCCGTGTCTGTGTCGCACATCTGCGCCGGCCTGCGTAAACATGGGTTTACTCTGGAAGGCTGCGCCGCCGCGGCCGGGGGGAACGGCAAATGAAAAAGCTCTCTTTAGCCTGTTCCCTCGCGCTTTTCGCGGCCGCCCCGGTGTTTTCCGACCAAGGCTGCATAGAGTTCTCCACCACCACCGTCACTACTACGATTTGCAATCAGTTCGACTGCAATCAACGCGTAGGCGGGAAATGCGTGCTTTGGTCCTGCGGGAATTCGCAGACCAATACCTATATCGATACAGAAACCAGCGGCTGCTCCAGGGTCGCTAACTGCGGCAAGAAAGCCGTTTTCGACGCCGGCGAGCCGGCCACCGACCCTGAGACCGACTCCAACGAGATTTGCGACTGGTATCCATGCATGCAGACCAACCCCATCACAAAAGTCTGCCTGACCTACCTGTGCGTTTCCAAGCGCGTCTTCCAGACCGTCCGTACCACCTACCCTAACGCTCTGTGCGTTCCCGTTTATGCGCCAGTCCTTGTGCCGCCGTCGGCCGGCAATAAACCTGAAAAGCAGCAAAAGAAGGAGCCGCCACCCGCTAAGATCATGCTGCAAACGCCGCCGCCGCTGAACTGAAACCCAAATAATATGACAACATGAATAAGAAACTCCATATCATCACTTTCGGATGACCTTTTGGATTGATTAGACCGGACCCTCTATAAGTTCCTCAAAACATTGTATTGCTGATCTTATCCGCGAGATGTCGTCGCAGGCGTGGCCACGAAGCGCGGCCCCGCACTGCTCCTTGCCGCTAGGAAGTGGGTTCGCAGGCTGCCGGCACGCAGCGCGCCGTCAGTTCTGCTCCAAAGGTAGGCTGCATCTTATAAACACCTCCTATGCGCGGCCAGCCGGCCCTCAACAGGGCCTTGGCCGGGCCGCTCCCGGG
>CAIPTO010000075.1 GCA_903867985.1 uncultured Elusimicrobia bacterium
GCGCAAACTAAGGTGTCAGCTTGAACTGTTCAAGGATGTTTTTATAGACCACGCTATAATCAGTAACTTCCCGGCAGAATACAGCGCTGAAGATATTCTGAATCAGCATAACGCGCGAGGGAACGCGGAAAAAGCCATAGAGGAACTTAAAAACGGTTTCGCGCTGGCCAAGCTGCCATGCGGAGAATTAGCCGCGAACGCCGCCTATGCCCAGATCTGCATTCTGGCCTATAACCTTGTCAGTCTGTTCAAAAAAGCCGCCCTGCCCCCGGACTGGGCGCCGTACCGGATAAAAAATCTGCGGTTCAGATTGTTATGTGGCGCGGCGATAGTGGTTAAGCATGCCAGAACCACAATAATCAAGCTGCATAAAAATTTTACCTTCTTTGATGTCTTTGAGCGGGCACGGTGGGCGGTGTTATCTCCCGCACTGTCCGGCGCGTAACCCGTATAAAAAAACAGCAGCAGAAAACAAGTCATCCCTGTTGATGGCGTGGATAACTTTTACCAAAACCGGATTTATCGGGGTTTCTGGTCGCGAACCTGCGTAAACAATCTTATCGCACCTGCAAAAACATTAATTTAAAGTCGGGGATTTAAAATCTACCAGAATTCCGCCTGCTTTTTTACCTTAGCGGAGGATTTGGGTTTGTACGGTTCATTGACAATAAAAGTGCGCTTGTGATAGGATATTCAGGGAGAAAAGCCGGTACCGGCCGGGCTGTCGGCGAAGGATATGACGGAGAAGGAGAACACCATGGCAATGACCTATGTGCAGAAACTGCTGGCTCGAACCACCGGCCAGCCCCATGCGGCGGTAGGCGAGGTGCTTGAACCGGAAGTCCACATGGCGATGTCGCATGAAAACGGCGCGCTGGTAATCAGCCAATTTGACGAGATATTCAAGGGAACGGGACGCGAAGCGAAAGTCTGGAATCCCGGCAATATCGCGATAATCTTTGATCACCGCGTTCCCGCCGAATCCTCTAAAACCGCCGGGAATCAGAAGAAAATCCGTGAGTTCGTGGCGAAGCAGGGAATACGGAAATTCCATGATATCCGCGGCGATGTGGGCGGCATCTGCCACCAGATCCTGGCCGAAAACGGCTATGCGCGGCCCGGCCAGGTTCTCGTCGGCACCGATTCCCATACCACCACGCACGGCGCCCTGGGCGCGTTCGCGTTCGGCATAGGCGCCACCGAAATGGCTTCCGTATGGGCGCTGGGAAGGATCCTCAATGTGGAAGTACCGGCCACCATCAAGGTGGTAGTGAACGGCAAATTGCCCAAACATGTTTACCCCAAAGACCTGATACTCCACATAATCGGCCGCATAACCGCGCAGGGCGCGAATTATAAAGTACTGGAGTTCCACGGCGGCACGATCCGGACTATGGCCACCTCCGGGCGCCTGGTGCTCTGCAATATGAGCGTGGAAGCGGGCGCCACCTCCGGGCTGGTCCCGCCCGACGAAGAAACGCTGCGCTACCTCAGAGAGGAAGCCGGCGTTAAGGATAAAATAGATATTTTCGGGCCCGATCCGGACGCCGTATACGCGCGGACGATAGAGATAAACGCCTCAAAGCTTGAGCCCCAGATAGCCTGCCCGCACACCGTTGACAATGTAAAACCTGTCGGCGAAGTCAAGGGGATCAAGCTCAACCAGATAGTGATCGGTTCATGCACCAACGGACGGCTGGACGACCTTAAAATAGCGGCCAGGATCCTGAAAGGCCGCCGCGTGGCGGACGGCACGCGTATGCTTGTGTTCCCCGCGTCATGGCGCATTTACCATAAAGCAGTGGACCTGGGTTATATACAGGCCTTGTCCCGGGCGGGCGCGGTGGTCTGCAACCCCGGCTGCGGGCCGTGCCTGGGCATACACCAGGGAGCGCTCGCCGATAATGAAGTCGCGCTGGCCACCACGAACCGCAATTTCAAGGGACGCATGGGCAACCCTAAAGCCGAGGTTTATCTGTGTTCTCCGGCGGTAGCGGCGGCAAGCGCCATAACGGGCGAGATAACCGATCCGAGAGGCTGAGGACGCATGCCAGAATTGAAGATTCCGGATTCAAGATTAAAAACCATGAGTTTGGGGCATCTTAGATCCTGGATCTCGACATTGGAGGTAATTTTACATGGCGATCGCAAAAGTGGTTTTGAAGATCGGTGATGATGTGTCAACCGACATAGTTTACCCCGGACGGTTCATGGCGACGGTGCTGCCGGCGGAAACGCCGCAGTTCGCTTTCGCGGACAACGCGGATTTCAACCGCAAGCTCAAAGCGGGGGAAATTCACGCCGGCAGCGCTATTGTGGCCGGCAAGAACTTCGGCTGCGGCTCTTCCAGGGAACAGGCGGTTTCCTGCCTTAAGGGCTATAATCTGACGATAGTGGCGCGCGACATCTCGCGCATCTTCCTGCAGAGCGCCATTAACCTGGGGCTTAACATAATCATCTGCCCGGAGATAGACGCCGCTGAGGGAGACGAGCTTGAGATCGCCGACGGCAAAGTCTTCAACCGCGCTTCGGGAAAAGCGTTCGCGACAAACCCGCTTCCGAAGGCGCGCCAGGCTATTATCGACGCTGGGGGGCTTGTGCAATACACCAGGAAACTGCTGACGGCCCACTGGGGCCGCTAGGCTGGTAGGCGGGTATGCCGGTAAGCTTTTCAAAGAGCCTGCCAGCGTACCAGCCAGCAAGCATTAACGCTTCACACATATTAAGGAGAAATTAAAATGAGACATACACTGATCAAAACCGGTATACCGGGGCCGAAAAGCCGGGCGCTGACTCTAAGAAGAAAAGTTTGCGTCGCCTCACCGATGGAATCTCTCGCGCCGTTCTATATAAAGAGCGGGCGCGGCGCCGTACTTGAGGATGTGGATGGCAACAAATTCCTGGATTTTACAGGCGGCTGGGGCTGCCTTGTGACGGGCTATTGCCCCGAGAAGGTCGTCAACGCGGTGAAAGCGCAGACTGAGAGTTTCATCCATTCTGATTTTACCGTTGTTCCCTACGAGCCGTGGATCAAATTATCCGAAATGCTGGCAAAAAAAGCGGCGGGGAAATCCGAAAAAGCCGTCGCCTTCTTTAACAGCGGCGCGGAAGCGGTTGAAAACGCGGTTAAGATCGCGAGAGGCGCCACCCGGCGCAGAAGCATAGTGGTTTTTGAAGGGGCGTTTCACGGGCGCACTCTGCTCACTATGACCATGACGCATCGGCCGATGCCTTATAAATATGTTTTCGGCGCCGCGCCGGATGTTTACCGGCTGCCGTACCCGAATCCGCGCAAGAACAGATATACCCCGGCTGATTTTGAAAGACTGCTGCTGGAGACCGTTTGTCCCGAAGATGTCGCGGCGGTCATAATCGAACCCATTCAGGGCGAAGGCGGCTTCAATGTCCCGCCCGAAGGCTTTCTCCAGGAAATCCGGAGAGTCACCGCCAAATATGGGATCCTTATGGTTGCCGATGAAGTCCAGTCCGGTTACGGCAGGACGGGTAAATTCTTCGCCATTGAGAACTGGGGCGTGGAGCCCGACCTGATCACTCTGGGAAAATCGATCGCTGGCGGGCTGCCGCTCTCGGCCGTAGTCGGAGATAAAAAGCTCTTTGATTCGCTGCCCAAGAGTTCCATCGGCAGCACTTTCGGCGGGAACCCTCTGGCGTGCGCGGCCGCGATCGAGATCATCAAAATGATAGATACGGAGAAACTGCTGGCAAGGGCGCTTCACCTCGGAAAAATAATCAGGCGCAATTTTGACGGACTTAAGGCAAAATACAACTCCGTAAAAGATGTCCGTGGAGTCGGCGCGATGCTGGCGATAGAATTTATCAAAGACGAAGAGACCTGGACTCCGGATACGGATACCTGCCAGAAAGTCATACAGGCAGCCCGCGACAATGGGGTCCTGCTGGCTGGCGCCGGGCTTCACAAGAATGTGATCCGCCTCCTGCTCCCGCTTGTGATCACGGACGAGCAGTTGGACGAGGGGCTGGAAATTATAGATAAGGCGATCGCGAGCGTCACCAAAAGCGGCCGCTGAAAGACTTTATTCAATCGGGAGGCGCAATGAAAGGATGGACCGGCAATATTCTGAGAGTCAACCTGACGGATAAAACATATAAGAAAGAATCCTTCGATGAAAAGTTCGCCACGACCTGGATCGGGGGCCGTGGCTTCGCGGTGAAGATCCTCTACGATGAGCTTAAACCCGGAATAGATCCTCTCGGCCCGGAGAATAAGCTGGTGGTGGCCCTGGGGCCGATCTCCGGGATCCCGGCCCCTAACACGGGGAAGGCTGTGGTCGCGGCCAAATCGCCGCTCACGGGCTTTTATGGCGACGGGAATCTGGGCACAAAAGTTTCTGACCAGCTGCGCAAGGCCGGATACGACGCGCTGATCGTTGAGGGGAAGGCGGAAAAGCCGACAATGCTGTATATTGAGGACGATAAAGTGGAATTCCTCAGCGCCGGCGAGATCTGGGGCAAAGGCACTTACGCCGCCAACGACTGGATCTACGGCAAATACGGAAAGAATGTCGGTGTTTTGAACATAGGTCAGGGCGGGGAGAATATGGTGCGCTACGCCGTAGTTCGCAGCCTGGAAGGGCGCGCCGGCGGCCGGCCGGGCATGGGCGCGGTTATGGGCTCAAAGCTCCTTAAGGCCATAGTTGTTAAAGGCACCAAGCCTATACCCCAGGCCGATCCGGAGGCGATGAAGGCGCTGGGCATCGGGGATCTTAAGAAAGTTAATGAGATGGACAAAAAGTCGGGCTGGACCAAACAGAGCACTAACGCCGTGCTGGCCTGGTGCAATGAAGTGGCCGGCCTGCCCGTGCAGAATTTCCGCAAGACCAGCCATAACGAAGCCTGGAAAATAGACGGCGAGCGGCTTAACGACGCCAGAGTGGCCACCTACGGCTGCCCAAGCTGCACTATGAAATGCGGCATAACTATTCACGATAAAGAGGGCCGCGAGTCCGAGCTTGATTACGAGAATGTCGGTCTGCTGGGCAGCAATCTCAACATCTTTAATCTAAGCCAGGTCGGGTCCCTGAATTACCTGTGCGACGAATACGGCCTTGACACGATGTCGGCCGGCTGCACTCTCAGTTTTTACGCCGACGCCATCGCGCAGGGCGCCACTACCGGCGACTTCAAGTTCGGCGACGCCGAGAGAGCTAAAGAGCTTCTGCGGCTGGCCTCGCACCGCGAGGGGAAAGTCGGCAACCTTCTTGCCGAAGGCTCGCTGCGCATGGCCCGCGAATTCGGGCATAATTCCGAGGCCTACGCCATGCAGGTCAAGGGCCTGGAAGTAGCGGCCTACAACTGCAAGTTTATTCCAGGGCAAGCGCTGTCTTTCGGCGTCGCGCCCATAGGCGCCCACCACCGCGAAGCGTGGATCATCTCTTTTGAACTCAAGAATACCACGCGGGAATCCTTCGGCCCGGAAAAGGCGGCCAAGGTGATCGAGCTTCAACGCATACGGGGAGGGATGTTCGAGACCCTTGTAGCGTGCAGGTTCCCGTGGATAGAGGAGGGCTGGTCGCTTGAGAACTATCCGAAGTATTTCAACACGGTCACCGGTTTGAACTGGACGCTGGATGATATGTGGAAGGCGGCGGACCGGATCTACGCCCTGATAAAGCTTCATTACCTCCGCGAGTTCCCTGAAGCTACGCGCAAGGGCGACTACCCCCCGGCTATCTGGTTTGATAGATCCAATGCCGACACTGAAGGCCCCATCGCCGGCAAGTGCCTGGATCTTGACAAGTATGATCAGCTGCTTCAGCATTATTACGACCAGCGCGGTTATGACAACAGAGGCATCCCGACCAAAGCGCTCCTTGAAAAACTCAACCTTTCCAGCGAAGCGGCCGATGCCGGCAAATACGCGTCTCTGACATAAAACCCGCACGAAAATACCGCAGTTTTTAAGTAATTCTCCGGTGAATGCGCGAGGTATAAATGGCTAGGATACTGGCGGTGGACGACGACCTTATAATACTTGAACTCTACAAGGAGATCTTCTCCAAAGCCGGGTTTGAGATCTATACGGCTGAAGACGCCAGCGGCGCCATGGTAAAGTTCCATGAGCTGAAGCCCGACCTCGTCGTTCTGGATGTTGATATGCCGGCGGGCGGGGGGCAGAAAGTTTTTGACCGCCTCCGGAATGTCGTTCTGACAGCCACACCTATCATTTTCTCTACAGGCTCGCCTGAGAGCGTGGCCGGCCTCGGCAAGCTTTTCAATGTTGTCATCCTCAAAAAACCCGTAGACCCCGTGACGCTGATAGCCTCGGCGAAGAAACTCCTGAAAATGGCCTGACAACAACAACAACAACAACTGGATGGCAATAAAAGGCGCCCGTTTAAATAAGACAGCCATACCTTTCCAGTAGTATCGGCCGGAAAGAAGGTTGACGGCTGCACGGTAAAATAAACAGAGGCTTTTGTAGCAGTGTGTAGTAGGAAACGGCGGTAGTAAATAAACGGAGGGATATAAATGTCTAACCCTGAAATAGTTGAAGTTAACAAAGATGCCTGTGTCGGTTGCGCCACCTGTGCTGTTTGCGCTGCTTGCGCTATAACACCGGTAAGTGCGCCAGCTGTGGCGGTTGCTGTTGATGGGGCCCTCGCATTGGCCACGATGTTGTAATCCCTTTCCAGGGTAGGGCACCGGGCGGCGCCGTTAGGCACATCCGTGCCCTCCGGGGGAAGGAATTTAAAAAGGTGATTAAAATTAATAATTATCTTCGGCTACCGGATGGCGCAGTTTTTCAAAAAAGGCCTGCGGGGGCTACGCTATATTTTAAAAACGACGCTTCCAGCTGGGCGGAAAAGAAGAGGCTAGGCGTAAACCTGGATGGCGCCCGCCTGCTTGAGTTCTGTGATGGAAATAAAACAGCTGCGGGGGTAGTGGAAAAACATAATATTTCTTACCCCGGTAATATCATCACAAAAGAGGTATCAGATAAGTTTTTCATAAAGGCCATTGATGCCGGAATAATTGAGTCTTCTGAGCACCCAGGTGCAGGCGAAGTCCGGGTTTGTGGATCTTACGAATATAATTACCCAGCGCATACTACAATTGAGGTCACATCACAGTGTAATTATAAGTGTAAGCACTGCTATAAGGATAGTTCGCCCGCTGTCACAGCACACTTAAATTACCCGAAACTTATGGAATACCTTGGCGAGTTCCGCGACCACGGTGGTTCGGTTATAGAGATAACCGGCGGTGAGCCTATGCTTTACAAGAACTTCTTTGAGCTTGTTGAGTGGGCATACAATAACCTGACCGTGGTCGGGATACTTACCAACGGCTACTATTTACAGGAAGAGGCTATAAAGCGCCTGCTCCCATTCAGGGAAAAGCTTGTGTTTAATATTAGTCTGGACAGCCATAGACCGGAGTTCCATAACGCCTTCCGCGGCAAGGAGGACGCTTTTGAAAAGACGATCCAGGCGATGGAGCTGCTAGGTAAAAACAAGTTTCGTTTCCGCCTTTCGATGTGCGTTACACGGGATAACTTCTTCGATATGGAGGGGACCGCTGAATTGGCTAAGAAATATGGTGCGGTTTTTTTTGGTTGCAACCCGGTGCAGGCTTTCGGGCGCGGTGGAGAGATGATTACTGAATTAGCAGCTGAATACGCTAAGGAGCCGGAGAAGTATCTCAAATACGAGAAGATGATTTACGATAAATACAAGGGTTTCCTGCATGTGCTCTCTAAAGAAAGCATGAAGCAGCTGGAAACCGGGAACTGCGGGATATTGCATCAGACAGTCACGGTCGGCCCTGACGGTGAAATACGGCCCTGCGTTCTATTTAACAGCGGGCTAAAGGTTGGCAATATTTACAAAC
>CAIPTO010000076.1 GCA_903867985.1 uncultured Elusimicrobia bacterium
CCACCGGCGGCACCATTTCCGCCTCCCCAGCATATTGCCCCATCGTCATAAATACCCAGAAAAAAAAGCCGGTGGCCAGAGCGATACCGAAACTGAGCACGCGGTTCATCCGCACTATCAAAACCAGTGTAAGCCCGGTGACCGCCAACACGATATTCGCCAGCGGCCCGGCCAGTTTTGAATAAAGCTGGACCTTTTCCGCCACAACCGGCGCGCCGATGGCTTCAAGCCGTCTTATCCGGTCGGTTAGATCAAGTATACTGACGCCGTCCGGAACCAGCCGTTCAAGTATCAGCGTCTCAGGCGGGTTGTGAAGAGGGCCGGAATAACTTGTAAAAGCTGAGGTCACCGGCCTTACCCCGTCGGCAGGCCCATATTGTATCAGCACCCCGTTCTCAAAAACCCATAAGCCGGCGGACCTGTTCCACACGGCTTTCAGCGCATTTATTTCCTTTGATATCCTGCCGCCGGAATAAATATTTACCAGCACCCGCTCCATCGTTTCCCTGCCGCCGTCAAAAATCTGAGCGGTAACGAATACGTCCGGCCCGGCCGAGAACGACACTTCCCGGCGCACAAGGCGTTTCCAGTCGTCGCGGCCGCGCATCTTGCCTTCAAAGATGTATTCTGACCTCATAAAAAAGTTCGGAGCCACCGTTTCCTGCACCCCCAACTGCAGCATGGCCGCGGCAGCCGAACAAGCCAGCAGGGGCAGAACCATTTCAAACGGCCGCCAGCCTCCGGCCATACCGGCTTTCCACTCGCCCCTTGAAATCATTCCGCCAAGGGCGAACAGAACCGCCAGGAGGGTGGCGATAGGCATCATTTTTACGATAAAGTAGGGCAACTGGTAGAGGAGATACTTTAAAAAAATATCAAAACCGGAAGCGCTCTTCATGAAAAAACTTATCTTATCGAAAAGACTGCCAAAAAGAAGCAGGGACACAAAAACTCCGAGACCGAAGAAAAAGGGTCCCCAGAAACTTCCGGCAATATATTTAAAGAAAACTTTGTTCATAAACAAATCAGGAGAACTAGTTTACAAGGAAACACTTCATCTAATCCTCTAATCTTCCAATCCTCTAGTCTTCTACTTTTAGCGCGCATACAACCTTTTTCTCCACATCCAAAGCCCCAGCGCGGCGCCCGCCGCGGCGGGCGCGAACATCGCCCATGGGAATAACCAGGCGTATTTTCTGGTCAAGACCATGGAAGTTATGCTTAAGCCGTAATAAAAAAAGATAATCACCAGGCTTACCGCGAAACCGGCAGAGCGGCCTTTTTTTTCCAGTACCACGCCAAGCGGCGCGCCGATCAGGAAGAACACCAGTGGCGTAAGAGCCATAGCGAAGCGCGAGGCTATCTCTATGCGGTATTTGGCCCCGGTCTCAGCGTCAAGCGCCCCCTTCGAGATCTGACGCAGAAGCCCCGCGGAGGAGATCTCACGCGGACTCAGCTTGCGCGAGCCCGCGCTGCCCGAGAAGAACGGAATAATCGTACGGTACGATGAGAAATCACCGTAAATAATTTTATTGTCGTCATTGTAATCAGTCTGACTGAACTGGCCGTCCCGGAGTTCAATGGAGATACCGCGTTCGCGCAGGACCGAGTAATTTCCTTCCTTCGCGTTTATCTTGGTCACAAAAGCGGGATCATCATTCACGTTCACCCGCCGGATAAGCTTGACCCCCTTAAGCCCGCTCGACAGCGCGTCCACTTCGTCCGAATATATCACCCAGTCGGAAACCTTCTGAAAAGTGCGGGGCTTCAGCTCCACTCTGGTCACCCGGTTTATCATTGAGAGCGTATAATCAGTGGAGCGTTTCAGCGTTTTAGGCCCGAACCAGTTATTCACCGCCAGCAAGACCACTGAAGCGGCTATAGACGCCCAGAAAATAACAGCCAGTATTTCAGTGAAAGAGAATCCTCCGGCCCTGAGCGCCACAATCTCGCCATCCTGTGAAAGCTGGCCCAGACTCAGCAGCACAGCCATCAGAAAGGAAAGCGGCAGGGACATTGAAAGTATATTGGGCAGGAGATAGACGATACTCTTGAAAAGGAAATAAAAGGAAAACCCGCTCAAAGCTCCCTGGATGACTATCTGCACGAAGTTGACCATCACGAAAATGGAGGCAAAAACAAAAAGCGAAAGGGCCAGAAAACGCGAAAAGACCTGGAGGATGTATTTTTGGGATATAGGAATGCGCATTATATTATTCTATTATTATATCTGTCAGATTGCATAAGCTGCGGGCTGTTAGCCGAATACTTTAATTAAAGTATTCGCCTGAAGTGGGCGAAAGTTGCGGTCAGCTGCAATTTTCGGGTTAGCAAGAGCTGCCTTCAGGCTGAAGTTTATCAGATCCGCATTTTCAGACGGATTTGCCTTCAGCCCGCTCTTTCTTACTAATAGCCTTTCTTGCCGCAGCCTGTCCGTCTGGTTTGCTAACAAATCCGTAACTTGCGTATATTACAGTATATTATAATATAGTTTACTATTTTGCCGCGATGATGAGCCCCCGGTTAAAGTGAAAAAACGCTTAAGCCTTCTATTTATCTCTTTGGCGCTCCTGCCCGGCCTGGCCTGGTCAGCGGAGTCATACCTCGCCACCCCTTCTACCGGCACCGCGCGCTTTCTCCTTCTGGACCGCGCCAACCCCGACCGCCTGCTGAACACAGACGAAGGAGATGATACGGCCGGAGAAGAACCAGATCTGGACAGCATTACACCGCCTGACTACTCCTCTGATTCCTGGAACAACGTCAGGGAACAGATAGAGAGCGGACACTTTAACCGCGTCGAAATCAAACCTATACAGGAAGTTGCCGTCTCCACTGAGACCCCGCTCGGTCCGCAACCCGAACTGGAGTTTAAGGATTCAGGAACCTCGCTTTCCGTCACCGGCCGCAAGGTCATCTCACTAAATTACAGTTCGAAGCGTTATGTGAACGACCAAACCGCGGTCAGCCGGCCGCGCGCTCTAAGCCTTTTTGAGATCACGCAGCAGATGCAGGTCCGAATGCAGGGCAAGGTCGGACAAAAAATTTCCGTAAATGTGGACTACGACGACACCAAGCTGGATAAGCAGGATATTTCCGTGGTTTACCAGGGGGACCCGAACGAAGTGGTTCAGAATGTCTCCTTCGGCGACATAGATCTGTCGCTGCCCGCCACGGAGTTCGTTTCCTATAATAAACAGCTTTTCGGCATCCGCGCGGACCTGAAGACCAACCGTTTCAAACTCACCTTCGTCGGCTCGCGTACGAAAGGTTTGACCAAAACTAAACAGTTCACCGGCAACACCCAGTTCCAGAGCGTGGACATACTCGACACCAACTATCTCAGGCGCAAATACTACGACGTGACCTTCGGAAATCTGAACCGTCTCCCCATACGGTCCGGGTCGGAGCGCATCTACATAGACCAGCAAAGCCAGGCGATAGTCGACGGCGTAACGGTATTCGGCATGGGCGCGGACGACCTGGCCGTGCCCTCTTCCTCCTACACTGGGCGCTTCCAGATCATGAACCCCGGCATAGACTATGTCATTGACTATATCAAGGGTATCGTAACCTTCAACCGCACACTGAACCCGCAGGATGTGGTCATTATAGACTTTGAGAACGGCAATGGGACCCAGCTCTCCCAGAATACGTCCTCCACAACTCTCACCATCGGCGGCACCAATCTTTATAAACTCATCAAAACGCCCAACGACATCCAGATCGTGCCCAATTCCCAGGAAGCGGGATGGAACAGGGAACTTAAAACATACTACCCCATCGGACAGACCAATATAGTGCGTGACGACGGGCGCGGAAACTTCACGCTGAAAGTGCAGGACCTGAACCGCAACGAAGTCTTGTCCACCCTTTCTAACAACATGCCGAAATATCCAGACACCATAGAAGTGGACTTTGAGCAGGGTATATTTAATTTGAAACAGGTCTTCACCTCGGACGGCACCCAGCCGGATACGCAGATATATTCGGCCGCGCCGGTGTCCAAACGCATATTCCGCGTGGAATACTCATATAGATTCAAGACTTTCATACTGGAACCCAATATCGTCGTTCAATCCGAAAGCGTTCGCGTGGATGGAGTCAAAATAAACCGCAATGAAGACTATTTTATAGACTACGACTCAGGCTTCATTACCTTTTATTACCCCGACCGCATAAAGCAGGACTCAAAGATCGAGATCGTTTACGAAGTCTCCCCCTTCGGCGGCATTGGCAACCAATCCATGGTCGGCGGCCGCGTTTCTTACGATCTTAGCCAGCATTTCTCGGTCGGCAGCACATTGCTCTACCAGGGCGGCATAAAATCCAATACCGTGCCCAATGTGACCGATCTGACCAACAGCATGCTGGTCTACGAGGGCGACGCCCAGGTGAAAGCGCTCAATATCTTCGGGTTAAGGACCACACTTGGAGGCGAAGTGGCGCAGTCGCGGCTTAACCCCAACCTCAACGACAACGCCCTCGTAGATAACATGGAAGGAATAAAGCAGGACGACTCACCTTCCCTGGACGCTAATTTCTGGCAGATAGCCGCCAACCCTCTCGGCTCACTCTACGGGCCGACTGACCCCCGCGCCTTGAACTGGAATAGCGAGGATGTCAAAGAGCAGGCCATAAACTCCGGGTCGACCTCGGACGGTACCCGGCAGGTTTTAAGCGTAAACTATGATTTCAGCGTTTCTTCCGAAATCTCCATAGCCTACCCCCTCTCTCCCACCGGCCTGGACTTCTCGCAAAAAACAGGGCTGGAGATGGTTGTCTACGGCGATAATGTCAACGGCCCGTTATTCAACATCCATCTGGGTCAGATAAACGAAGACGCGGACGGCACCGGG
>CAIPTO010000077.1 GCA_903867985.1 uncultured Elusimicrobia bacterium
ATGCCGCTGCCGTCCTGCGGAAATATTTGAATGCCCAGCTTTAAAAGCGCCGTTTTAAAAACCAGGTTCCCCCCGTTATCAAAGTCACGGTCGGAACCTGTCACCGCGCGTCCTTCCATGGCCGCTATCTGCGACAGGGCGCTCATGCCTGAGCCGCCTATGCCGATAAAATGTATTTTTTTCGCGCTGCTCATAGATATTGAATTAAACGATATTATGACCGCATCATCAAGCCTGTGGCGGTGCCGTAACAGGGTAGGGGAAACCGCAATGCGGTGTCCACCTGTGGGCAAATCCTACGGAAGGGGTCCCGCTCTGGCCATCAAACGGCCAAGCGATTGGTCAACTGAATATAAATTTTATACCATATATATAAATCGCGCTGTATACCGATGAACCATGGACTGCAAGAAAAACGCAAACGCTAAAAATTGCCCCTGCACTTATGAACCCTGTCCCAGGAAAGGAATTTGCTGTGATTGCGTGGAATATCACCGCGCCGCCGGTGAATTGCCGGGGTGCTTTTTCAGCGAGGAAGGCGAACGGACTTACGACCGCTCTATCGAAAATTTTATAGTTTTAAACACAGGAACCAAAAAATGAAAACAATAATTTCCACGCCCGAAGCCCCCGCCGCAATCGGCCCCTATTCTCAGGCGGTAGAATCCGGCGGTTTAATTTTTATTTCCGGCCAGTTGCCGGTTGACCCCGCTACCGGAAACATGGAGGCAGCCGACACGGCATTACAGACCAGCGCTGTCATAAGGAACATTGAAGCTATCCTCAAATCGCGCGCCCTTACGCTTGAGAACGTGATCAAAACCACGGTATTCATGACAGATCTAGGTGAGTTTCAAAAAATGAACGAGGTTTACGCCCGTTTTTTCGCCAAAAACCCGCCAGCCCGGGCTACTGTAGAGGTTAAAGCCCTGCCCAAATCCGCGCTGGTTGAAATAGAAGCGGTCGCGGCAAGGTAGAGGATTAGAAGATTAGAGGATTGGAGGATTAGCCGTTTAAGAATTTCCCCCATAATTGCAATTGCCAGTCCTCCAATCTTCTAGTCTTCCGGTCCTCCAGATTACTATGCATCATCTGCTTGAAAAAAAACATACGGGCCTCCTGCTTCCGCTTTTCTCCATGCGCTCAAAACAAGACTGGGGCATAGGCGATATCTCCGGTATGGCGAAATGGATAGACGCCGCGGCCGCGCTGAACCTGGACCTTATACAACTCCTGCCGGTTAATGAAATGCCGCCCGGCGCGGAATGCCCCTATACTGCTCTCAGCGCTTTCGCCATAGACCCCATTTTCATCGCCATAGACGATATTCCTGAACTCTCCGAATGCCCCGAATTAAAAAAAGAGCTGGCCGCTAAGAGGTTCCAGACGGAGCTGCGCCATCTGCGCCGCTCCACCATCGTGCATTATAACGATATCAAAGGACTGAAATTCAAGATTCTCTGGAAAATATACTGCGCCTTCCATGAGAACCATATCCTGAAAGACACGGCCGCCGCGAAAGACTTTTTCGCTTTCACCGGAAAAAACGCTTTTTGGCTGGACGACTACGCTCTTTTCCGCAGACTTAAAGACACTCACAACTGGACCTCGTGGACGCACTGGGAGGAGTCCCTCAGGCGTCACGACAGCGCGGCTTTAAAAGAGTTTGAGGCCGCTAACGAAAACCAGGTTATGTTCTTTAAATACCTGCAGTGGGTCATAGACCGCCAGTGGCGCGCGGCAAGGGTGCATGCCGCGGCCAGGGGCATTCTTCTGATAGGCGATCTGCCGTTTATGGTTAACCAGGAAAGCGCTGACGTGTGGGCGCGCCAGAACGAATTTGACATCCAGAAAGAGGTCGGAGCCCCGCCCGACGCCTTCAGCGAGACCGGCCAGAAATGGGGCCTCCCCGCCTACCGCTGGGACGAGGTAGAGAAAAATAATTTTGAGTGGTGGCGCCTGAAAGTCAAAAAATCCGCCGATTTCTACGACCTCTTCCGGATAGATCACATGGTGGGATTTTTTCGTACCTGGATCATCCCGCACGACGTGAATCTAAAATCTCATTTTGACATAACGGACCCGGCCGCCCAACGCGCGCGGGGAGCGCGTTTTCTTCAGGCCGTTCTCGGGGCCAGCGGTATGCTGCCCGTGGCTGAAGACCTTGGCCTTATCCCCCCTTTCGTATATGAAGTCCTGACTGAGATGGCGATCCCGGGCTACAAGGTAATGCGCTGGGAAAAAGATAAGTCCGGCCAATATGCGGAACCGGAGAATTACCCGCGCGTTGGTTTCGCCACCTCATCCACCCACGACAACGAACCCGTAGCCGACTGGTGGGACACCGTGGATCCGGTAGAGAAAAAACTTTTCTGGACTATGGTTTCCGGCAGGAATGAAAAACCGCCGCTCTTCTCCAAAGCCAGAGAAGCGGTGATCAGAAAACTGCTTAAGGCGGCCTCAAGCCTGCTTATCCTGCCAATACAGGACATTTTCGGATCAAAGGACCGCATCAACACGCCCAACACCATGGGCGTACATAACTGGACCTACAAATTCCCCACGCCGGTGGAGCACCTCTTCAAAAAACACAAAGTGCTCCTGAACAACTTCGCCGCAATGGTTAAAGAGGAAAGAAAATGAAAATTTGCCATTCGCAGATCAGCTATTTCGCTATTTCGCTGTTCGCTATTTCACTCTCTTCCTGCTCCCTCAACCGGATTGCGGTAAAGTCGACCGCTTCGGTCATTGACAAGGGACTGCCGGCCATCTACAGGGAAAAAGACCCTCAATTCGCCAGAGAAGCCCTGCCTGCCAACCTGAAATTGATGGAGGTGCTTCTGGAAAGCGACCCGGCCAACCAAGCCCTGCTTCTGGACGCTGCAATGGGCTTCTGCGGCTACAGTTTTATGTTCATAGAGGACGAGAACGAGGCGCGGGCCTCCGGCCTTTACCAGAAAGGCGGCGGCTACGCCCTGCGGGCGCTGGCGCTTAACGGCGCCGTCAAAGACGGCTCAGCGGACCCGCGCGCACTGGATAAAAACACGGCCGCGGCCGCCTTCTGGCACACTTTCTGCCGCGCCGCGTATGTGAACCTCAACCGCGACGACCCTGACGCCGTAGCCGAGCTCCCAAAGATAATGCCGGTGGCCGAAAGAGTGGCCGAACTTACCCCGGCCTACTACTACAACGGCTCTTACGCCATGCTCGGAACATATTATGCTTTGAGGCCCAAGATACTGGGGGGCGATCCGGAGAAAGCCAAACTTAATTTTGATAAGGCAATGCAGGGAGGCGGGGCCGATTTTTTGCTGAACGGCTACATGGCCGCCAGGATGTACGCCGTGGCCGCGCAGGATGAGGATTATTTTGTTAAGACCCTGAACGCCATTCTGGCCGCCGAACTCAAAGACGACGAGGCGCGGCTCCCCAACGAAGTGGCGAAAATTAAAGCAAAAAAACTTCTGGAGAAAAAAAATGAGCTGTTTTAACAGCCGCTGGATAGCAAGGACTTCGACAATATTGATTACCGGTTACTGGTTACTGGTTACTGTCCAGCCGCTTCAGGCGCAGACTGTGGTAAAATTCGCCACGCTGGCGCCGGAAGGCACCGCCTGGATGAAAACCATGCGGCAGTTCAGCGACGAGATCTCCGCTAAGACCGAAGGCCGCGTGAAGTTCAAGATCTACGCAGGCGGAGTTTCCGGCGACGAGAAAGACGTGGCCAGAAAGATACGTCTGGGCCAGCTACAGGCGGCTGGCTTCACAGGGGTGGGCCTGGGTGAAATAGCCCCGGAAACCCGCGTTCTAGATACGCCGTTCCTCTTCAAAAACACGGCAGAGCTCGACAACATCTATAAAATGCTGGATGCGGACTTCCGCAAGATATTTGAGTCAAAGGGCTACATACTGCTCGGCTGGACTGAGGTCGGCAATGTCTACATCTTCTCAAATACCCCGGTAACGAATCCGGCAGACCTGCAAAAAGTAAAAATGTGGATCTGGGAAGGCGACCCCATAGCCGAAGCCACTTTCTCAGCCATGAAGATAAAACCAATTCCCCTCTCAATAACGGATGTTATGACTTCGCTTCAGACCGGAATGATAAACGCCGTCTACTGCGCGCCGGCGACCGTTATACCGCTGCAGTGGTACACAAAGATGAAGTACGCCATGGCCACCCCGATAGCCACCGCTTCGGGCGCCGTGGTGATCTCCAGGAAAACATTTGAGCTGCTCTCTAAAGATGATCAGAAAATAATGCTTGAAGCGGGAGCAGACATTTCAAGGCGCTGACTGCGACCAGCCGCAGGGACAACGAAAAGTCGCTAGCCACCCTTAAAAAAGAAAATGTTATTTTCAGCGAGCCCGCCGGCCCTGAAACGCTGGCCATCTTCGAAAAGATGGGAGAAGACGCGCGTACATCCCTGGTGGGTAAACTTTATTCAAAGCAGCTCCTGGAAAAGATAGCAGGCGCCTTAAAGCAATTCCGGATGAAAAAATAGTAATTTATTTACAATTAAATCTGCCTATGGCATACGGCCTATGGCTTCTGGCAAGCAGACAGTTTCACAATAAACCATGAAATATTTTTTCAAAATTGAAGATTATCTCGTCAGGGGCGAAAAAGCGCTGGTAGTCTCTTTTATCGGCCTGATGATTATATTCTCCTTCCTGCAACTGACGCTTCGCCTTCTATTCCATTCCGGAATAGTCTGGCTGGATCCCGCGCTCAGACATATGGTGCTCTGGACCGGGCTGACAGGCGCGGTCCTGGCCGCGCGATATGCCAGACATTTCGCCATGGACGCCCTGGTAAAATTCCTTCCGGAGCGGCTCCACCGGCCGCTTAAAATTTTTACTGATATCTTCACGATCGTAGTAGCCTGCGCGCTCTTTGGCGCTGCCCGGAAATTCATCCGCGACGAATTTGAGTCCGGCTCGGTGGCTTTTTATATAGGAAATATGGGAGTGCAGGGCGGCTGGGCCGGCATGATACTCCCGGCCGTCTTCCTGCTGATAGCATTTCACACATTCATCAATATGTTCAGGCATGAGAAAACAGACGCCATAAGCTCTCAGCTATAAGCATAATAACGGTTGCCGTAAGCCATAAGCTTTAGGCCATACGCAGAAACCGTAAAGGAATTGGCGTCTTACTCCGCGTATGGCTTATAGCAATAGTTGTATCTGACAATTATGGGCATATTAATAGCACTTATAATCTTAGCGCTGGCTTTCCTCGGAGCGCCAGTTTTCTCGCTCATCGGCGGGGGCGCACTTTATCTCTTCTGGGCGGCCGGCATAGACTCCTCAGCCGTCATAGTAGAAATGTTGCGCCTGGCGAGCCTCCCGGCTCTGATCGCTATACCTCTTTTCACTTTCGCCGGCTATGTGCTGGCCGAGAGCCGCTCCCCCGGACGCATGCTCAGGCTCGGCGCGGCCCTCTTCGGCTTTCTGCCCGGCGGCCTGGCCATCGCCGCTCTTTGCGCCACAGCCATCTTCACCGCCTTCACTGGCGCCTCGGGTGTGACCATTATCGCGTTAGGCGGCCTGCTCTACCCGATGCTGACCAAACAAGGCTATCCCGAAAAGTTCACGCTGGGATTGATCACCACCACGGGCAGCCTGGGATTATTATTCCCCCCCAGCCTGCCGATAATACTTTACGGGCTCATCGCCAAGATAAGCATAGATTCCCTCTTTAAAGCGGGTCTCCTGCCTGGCCTGTTCCTGCTGGCGGTGCTGTCGGTATACGCGCTGACAGTGGCGAAGAGGGCCGGGATACAAAAGCAATCTTTCTCCTGGGTGGAATTAAAAAACGCCGCAAGAGAAAATGCCTGGGAGATACCTCTCCCGTTCCTAATCATAGGCGGCATCTACCGCGGTTTCTTTACCGCCAGCGAAGCCGCCTCTATCATGGCGTTCTATGTGCTAATTACTGAAGTTTTAATCCACCGGGAATTGAGCCTGCTGCGGGATATACCTAAAATAGCGGTAAAAAGCATGATGCTGGTGGGTGCGATTTTTGTGGTTCTGGGCACGGCCCTTGGCTTCACAAACTACCTGATTGACGCGCAGATACCGGACCAGATCTTCGCCTGGCTGCACTCTTTCGTGGCAAGCAAGGTGCTCTTTCTGGTCATACTTAACGCTTTCCTGCTGGTCATAAATATGGTGGAAATATTCTCGGCCATCATCATAGTGGTTCCGATCATAGCGCCCATAGCCATGAATTACGGAATCGACCCGATACACCTGGGAATAATCTTCCTGCTTAACCTTGAGATCGGCTACATGACGCCGCCTCTGGGCCTGAACCTATTCCTCTCAAGCTCCAGATTCGACAAAAAACTCCCTGAGCTCTACTCCGCGACGCTCAGTTTCTGGTTCATCCTGCTGGGCGTGCTGGCGCTGGTCACCTACTTCCCCCAGCTATTCTTCATAAAACCTTAACCATTTAAACTGCTTGGCTTTGGCGGATAAACCACACTACACGAAAGCGGGGATGATAGCGACTGCTGGGTTCGATGTCATGGCGAAAGCATGGGCCCGTCGAACCCATGCCCTCGCCACTCCTCCATAAAACATCTCGCAATGGTAATCACATCGTATCGTGAAAGAGCGGGTGCAGGATGCTATATTTAAGAAGAGAGGGTTGGAAAATTGAAACCAGCGAAACTTAATACGCGTAAGTTTCATGGAGAGGTGAAGGCCAACTACCGGGCTATCCTGTAGCTAAAAATAGTTAGTAATAAACGGCGTAGGATTTGGGCGCGAGCCTGGCGAGCAGTTTCCCGCCGCTGGACTTGAGCGTTACGCCGCTGTTTATGGCAGCGCGCATATTTTTGCCGAGGGCGTCTTTTTTTATAATAAATTCTTTCGGGAAATCGCTGTTATTCATCAGGCATACGATCCGGCCGCCCGGCAGGAACCGGCGGAAGGCTAACACTTCACCGTCGCAGTATTCCTTCAGGAATTCGAATTTCCCGTCTTTTATCACCGGGTTATTTTTGCGCAGGGAGGCCAGCGCTTTATACAGTTTCAGCAGATCCGTATTCCACGAGTTTTTGTTTTTCCAGGGCATGGCCGCGCGGGAGCCGGCGTTGAGCACGCCTTCGAGGCCTATTTCCTCGCCGTAATATACGTTCACGGCGCCGGGGAATAGAAACGAAAATATCACCGCCAGCTTAACCAGTGCCACGTCGCCGCCGTAGGTGTTCAGCATTCTGTCGGTGTCGTGGCTTGACATCATATTCATCTGCGCCAGTACGGTTTCCGGCTTATAGTTTCCAAGCAGGCGCGTGATATTGCCTATAAAAACCGTCTGATCACCCGGCTCCAGTTTGCGACCGGCGTAAGAGTGAGTGAGTTTCAGCTTTTTCCCGCCGAAATACGAAATGCAGGCAGCGCTCAGCTGATAATTCATCACCGCGTCAAACTGATCCCCTTTGAGCCAGCGCGACGCTTCCCCCCAGATCTCTCCGGTAATATAGCAGCCGGGGTTCACGGCCTTGCATACGCGCCGGAACTCGCGCCAGAAAGAGTCGTCTTCTATTTCGTTCGGAACGTCCAGGCGCCAGCCGTCTATGCCCTGCTCCAGCCAATGGCGGGCCACATCAAGAATGAATTTTCGCACATCGGGGTTGGCGGTATTGAACTTGGGCAAAGCGGGCAGATTCCACCAGCAGGCGTAGTTCGGCTTTTCGTCACGCCCCAGGTTGTAAGCTTTCACCGGATAGCCATGGGTATGGAACCAGCGCCGGTAAGGCGAGGCCGCGCCATTTTCCATAATGTGATTAAACTGAAAAAAGCCGCGGCTGGCGTGATTGAACACTCCGTCAAGGATAACCTTTATACCGCGCTTATGCGCCGCCTTCAGGAACGATTTAAATGCTTCATTTCCGCCCAGCACAGGATCGATGCCGTAGTAATCAAAAGTATGATAACGGTGGTTGGCCGCGGAGGAGAAAACAGGGTTAAAATAGACAACGCTCACGCCCAGGTCCAGCAGGTACTGCAACTTCTCTTCCACACCCTTCAGATTGCCGCCCTTAAATCCGTCCCGGGTTTCAGGGCAGTCCCATTTCTCAAATATCCCTTCGGCCTTTACGGACGCGGACATCGCAAACCGGTCCGGGAAAATCTGATAAATTACCGCGCCTTTTATCCAATCAATATTTTTCATGAGGCTTTCTTATGATCATCCGGCTTGCCGCGACTCAGGTCCTACAGGTCGCAAACCGTCTTATCGAACCTGATCTCGGAATTCTCGCCGATATTTATCTGCTCGCGCCGGCCGATAATAGTGGCGCTTGGGCCAACCAGCGATTTGCTGAGATTCATATTCATAATAACCGCGTTTTCGTTTATTATGGAATCGGAAACTATGGAGTAGTCCATGGTCACCCCGTCGCCTATGGAAACATAGGGACCTATTATGGAGTTAGACACCTTGGCTCTGGGAGAGATATAAACCGGTTCCAACACCGCGCAGCCGGGCGCGCGGTAAGCCGGATTTTTCTTTTTCAGTATATACCTGTTAGTTTCAAGAAGAGTCTCAGGCTTTCCGCAGTCATACCATCCATCGATGGTAACGGGGATAAATTTATGACCGCTCTTAAGCATCATCACCATAGCGTCTGTCAGCTGTATCTCGCCCTTCGTGGTCCTGCCGGAGCGGATCAGGAGGTCGAGGCTCTGAAACAGGGGCTTAGAGTCCTTGAAGGCGTAAATGCCCACGATCGCCATCTTGGAGACCGGGTGAAGCGGTTTTTCCACCATGCCCGTGATGAGCCCGCGCTCAATGTCCACCACTCCGAAGCGCCGCGGGTCCGCGACTTCCCTTACGGCGATGGCGTCTTCGTCCGCTTTCATGAACTTGCGCAGGTCCGCCGAAATAATGGTGTCGCCCAGCATTACCAGCGCGGGCCCCTTCACGTAATTACGGGTGATCCAAATGGCGTGCCCCAGGCCCTTTGGCTCCTCCTGGACGATATATGTGACATCCAGCCGCGGGTATTTTTCCGAGATATAGCTCTTGATCTTGTCGCCCATGTAGCCGATAACCATGTAGATTTTTTTTATACCAGCGCGGGAGATCTCGTCCAGGATATGGCCGATGATGGGTTTGTCGCCGACTGTCAGCAGCACCTTGGGGTAGGTGTGAGTGTGCGGCCGAAGCCGGGTACCCGCTCCAGCCACGGGTATTATCGCCGAAAATTCATTTTTATTTTTCATTGCCCTTTCCTTGTATTCCCATTTCCATATAATTAAAACAAACT
This sequence comes from uncultured Elusimicrobia bacterium, assembly GCA_903867985.1. Lineage (GTDB taxonomy): Bacteria > Elusimicrobiota > Elusimicrobia > Elusimicrobiales > UBA9959 > YA12-FULL-51-18. The sequence goes on from CAIPTO010000077.1 coordinate 9,285, forward strand.
ACCGGATGAAAAGCAAAATACCGCGGTGAACCGTAGTTATTTACAACAGAACCGATACGAAGAGCAAAGCCAGAACTATAAAAGACGCCAGGGCAAAATGGTATTCCCTGGTGCGGCAATAGCCGTAAACCAGCATAGTCACGCGCGCCGCCGGCGTGAGCATCAGCACTGTCACACCGGTCCGCAAAGCGAAAGCGGCGGCCGCCGCGGAGCCTGAGCATCTGAACGCGAATCCCAGAAAGAAAAAGAAAAGGCTGAAGAATACGCCGGCGCTGAGCGTGCGCTGGATAAGCTTCCCGAAATCATTTTCAGAAAAAATTTTAGTCATAATTGATCTGCCGCTGTTCCAGCAGCCTTATAAAGTCCGTTTCAACATCATAACTGCCACCACAAGCACCAGCGCCGAAAAAGCTATTTGTATCTTCTCAGATCTGGTTTTGTAAAGGATATAGATTCCGGTAAAGGAACCGAGCAGGACTCCGATAACGATTACGGCCGCCAGTTCGGGAATAAGGTATCCCTTCCGGAAATATATGAAAGCGCTGGCGGCTGCGGAAACGCCTATCAGAAAATTGCTGGTGGCGGCCGCCGCTTTTATAGGCATTCCGCACAGAAGGTTCATAACAGGCACCTGTATTATCCCCCCGCCCAGGCCCAGTAGTCCTGAAAGTCCGCCGGCGAAAAAAGAGATGAAAGAGGCTGGAGCGATATTTTTTATCCGGTAAGCGGTCCGGGAATTTATTGCCGGGTCAAAGAACTCGGAATCGAAAACTCCCCCCGGTGTTTCCGCAGCCATGCCGGCCGGACCACGGAGAGTATCCCCGTGCTTAAGGACACGACGGCCTTTAATAAACATGCTGAACGCTACAGGGAAAAGCGTTACGGAAAACAAAAACTGGACAATATTAGGAGCAAGCAGGCCGGAAACCAGAGCCCCGGCTATAGAGCCCAGAGCCGTGGTAACTTCCAGAGTAACGCCAAGACGCATATTAGCGAGGCCGCGTTCAACATTCACGGAAGCCACCGCGCTTGAAGTGGCAACGATCGCGACCAGCGATACCGCTATAGCCTGATGGATCGGGATGCCCAGAGCCAGGACCAGCGCCGGCACGATAAAGATTCCGCCCCCCACGCCCATGACGGAACCCAGGACGCCGATAAAAAATCCAAAGGTCACGAGCAGGGAAAAATTTATAAGGTGAAGTTCGAACATCGGGGTTTTGAAGAGTATCAACAAATAAGGAGCACTCCGATCCGCTAGTCCTCTAGTCCTCTATTTATCCAGCGCTCCGCTTCCCGCTCGCCTATAGCAAAGGCTCGCGCGCACTTTGGACCGTTGAACTCCAGAACGCCCAGATCAAGATCCATCGGCGGCTTGATGTAATGTACTGCCGGATTTGATTTTATAAACACTCGAGACTCATATATCTTCTGCGTGTGGATAGCCAGCATTCTCCTGACCCTTGACTCAAAGTATCCGAAAGCCCCCACGGAAGGAAAGTCAACGTCTTCGTCGCGAGAATTTCCTATCATAATAATGGTCTTGCACCCTTCAAAGATATTAAGGTTGATATTGGCGATACCTATAACGCCGCCGTCCACCAGATGATAGGTGCGGCCGTTCTCAGTAACCTCCACCGGAGGGAAAATCAGGGGAATGGCGCAACTGGCGACCAGCGCGTCCATGAAAGAGAGGTTGTGACTATGAGTCCCGCCGTCGAATTTGACGATATAAGGCAGCTTCATCTCCACGGCGTGACTGATCACGTAAAAATTTATCTTGCGGCTGAAATTGGCGCCCGTTTTGGAGAGCCAGGATTCCAGGAAATCGTAAACCGGCGCGCTTGAAAAGAGATACATCCTGGAAGCGTGTTGCTGAAAAAGGAAACCTATCTTGGAGAAAAATCCGGGGTTGTGGTGCTGGTAAAGTTCCAACGGGATACTGTGATAGCCCGGCCGAATGGACAAGATACGCTCGGCTTTCATGTCCGCCCAGAGATCGCGCAACTCACCGGTCTTGCCGTAGCAATAGGCCGCGCCGTTAAGCGCTCCGACGCTGAACCCGGCCACGGCGTCGAATTCCATGCCGCTGGAAACGAGCTTCGCCAAAACTCCGGACTGCCAGCTGCCAAGCGCCCCGCCTCCGCACAGGAACAAGCCCACCGGTCCTTTCAATTTATCCATTTTCTTTTGCGTCCCTAAAGTAATAGAATTACTTTTACGATTGATATTGTAGCACAATCAGGTTAGCGGATAGGAGGAGCGGGGTGAACAGGAACAGCTACAAGCTCCGCCTTCAGCCTGACACCATACGGTTTGTATGAACGATTATATCACGATAGCAGGTCTGGCCCTGATAATGGGCCTCACGCTTTTCATGCCTTTTTCAGTAAAAAAAGTTGAAGAGGAGCTAGAAGCTTTCCTTTTTGTCATGGGCCTTGCCGCGGTCACCATATCCGGACAATGGGCGTTTAACCTTATATCAGACGCGTTCAGCGAACCGGTTAAAATCACCATGACGGTACTGGTCCTGGGCTTCGCTTTCAGAGCCGCGCGGCCAAGACTTAAGGGCTGGTTGGAAAAACTCATAAAGACCCTGGGCATGCGCTGGGCGATATTTACAATAATCCTTGTCCTCGGCCTGGGCTCAAGCCTTATGACGGCCATTATAGCCGCGCTGGCACTGGCCGAGATTATAACACTTCTGAAACTTGAAAGAGGATACGAGATAAGGATCGTAATTTACGCGTGCTATGCAATAGGCCTTGGCGCCGCCCTCACTCCTTTGGGAGAACCCCTTTCGACAATAGCCGTGGCGAAACTCAAGGAGCCGCCTCACAGCGCTGATTTTTTCTACCTGTTAAACCAGTTAGGCGTATGGGTAATCCCCGGCGTGCTTCTGACCGCATTCCTGGGTTCCCGCAGGTCCGGCCAGGCCCCCTCTTCTAAACCGGGGCTGTCAGAGAATGCGGTTGAGACAAATAAAAGCATCGTCCTGCGCGGAATAAAAGTCTATGTCTTCGTAATGGCGCTGATTTTACTGGGCGCCGGGCTTACCCCGCTCGCCGAGCGCTTTGTGCCGCACATGTCAACCTGGGCCCTTTATTGGGCTAATTCCATATCCGCCATTTTAGATAACGCCACGCTGGCGGCGGCCGAACTGGTGCCGCTTATGACAGACCGTCAGGTCAAGTTCGTGCTGATGGGACTGCTGATCTCCGGCGGCATGCTCATACCCGGCAATATCCCGAACATCATAAGCGCCTCAAAACTAAAGATAAAGTCAGGTGAATGGGCCAGAACGGCGGTACCGTACGGAGCCTTCCTGATGTTGGGCTATTTCATACTGATGAGTATATTTGTAAAATAGCGCAAGGGGAGGAAACACGAAATTCCTTAACCTGGCCCCTATACCCTGCACCCTGACTTTTCAAGGAGTCTTCTAATGGACTGGAAATGGAAAACTATCATAGAACCCTTTAAAATAAAAAGCGTGGAACCGCTGGGTTTCACTTCGCGGGAAGAACGCCGGAAGCTCCTTGAGCAGGCTCATTACAATCTTTTCAATATCAGGGCGGAAAAAGTCCTTATAGATCTTCTAACCGACAGCGGCACAGGAGCGATGAGCGCGGCCCAATGGGGCGGCATCATGACGGGCGATGAATCCTACGCGGGAGCGCGAAGCTATTACAATTTTGAGAACGAGATAAAAGGACTGACCGGTTTTGAAGAAGTCATACCGGTTCATCAGGGCCGCGCCGCTGAAAAAATACTTTTCTCCGTCATAGGCGGCAAGGGCAAATACGTTATATCCAACTCCCATTTCGACACCACACGCGCCAACGTTGAAGCCTCCGGCGCCCAAGCCATGGACTTCCCGGTCAAAGCCGCTCTGGATTTTGATAAACCGGCCCCTTTTAAAGGGAATGCCGACTTGGCGGCCATGGAAAAGTTCATAAAAGAGAAAGGCGCCAAAAACATCCCGCTGTGCGTTATGACGATAACCAATAATTCGCTCGGCGGCCAGCCGGTCTCAATGGAGAATCTGAAAGGCGCCCACGACATCGCCCGGAAATACGGCATACCGTTGTTTCTGGACTGCGCCCGCTTCGCCGAAAACGCCTACTTCATTAAACTGCGCGAAAAAGGCTATAGCCGAGTGCCGGTGCGCAAGATAGCCGAGGCTATGTTTGAACTGGCCGATGGCACCTGGATGAGCTCAAAGAAAGACGCTTTCGCCAACATCGGCGGCTTTCTGGCCATGAACGACAAGGAATGGGCGTCCAAAGCCCGCCAGCTCCTGATCCTCACGGAAGGTTTCGCCACCTACGGCGGCCTGGCCGGGCGGGACCTGGAGGCTATCGCCATAGGCCTGCGGGAAGTGCTGGACGAGAATTACCTGCAGTACCGGCTGCGCTCGGTTGAATATTTTGGAGAAGGCCTGTTGAAGCACGGCATCCCGATAATAAATCCCCCGGGCGGACACGGGGTGTATATAAACGCGAAAAAGTTTCTGCCGCACATAAAACCACGCAATTTCCCGGCGCAGTCTCTGGCCTGCCAGCTTTATCTTGAAGGCGGCATACGGGGCGTGGAGATAGGCACGCTGATGTTCGGCCGCAGGGACGCTAATGACAATTTCCTGCCGGCGCCCATGGAGCTGGTCCGCCTGGCCATGCCACGGCGCGTATACACCCAGAGCCACATAGACTACGTTATAGAGGTACTTGCCCTTATCGCCGAAAACAGGAAAGAAATAAAAGGTCTGGAGATAGTGGAAGCACCCAGGGTACTGGCCCATTTCACAGCCAAACTTAAACCGATGAAGCAGAGCACGTCCCGGCACGCGGCCAGTATCCGGTAACCGGTTACTGAATACCAAATACCTCGGTCAGATCTGTCTCGCTGTCGTACTGCCGCGCTGTCTTCCTGTCGTACTGTCTCGCTGCCGCGCTGTCTTGCTAATTTATGTTTAAATATCACCGCTTTGAAAAAGTCAGAAAAGAACTCGAAAACATCGTCGGTACCGGTAATGTATTCACTGACACCGCCGAGCTTCTGATGTACTCCTACGACGCGGGCATGGCAAGGGCGAAACCGGAAGCGGTATTGCTCTTCACATCTATCGACCAAGTGGCGCCGGCGGTAAAAATCCTTTACTCCGCCGGCATACCTTTTCTTCCCAGAATAGCCGGCACAAATCTCTCCGGCGGGACCATCCCCCTAAAGGGCGGAGTGATTCTAAACCTGACGCTTTTAAATAAAATACGCCAGATAGACACGGTGAACGGCATAGCCCTGGTGGAACCGGGAGTGGTGAATCTCCGCCTGCAGACTGAGCTGGATAAATTCGGTTTTTTCTACGCGCCGGACCCGTCGAGCCAGAAAGTATCCACCATCGGCGGAAACATCGGTGAGAACGCCGGCGGCCCCCAATGCCTTAAATACGGAGTTACCTCGGACAACGTAACGCGCCTGGAAGTAGTCACCCCCGAAGGCGAGGTAAAGATCTGGTCCTTCGACGACCCGGGACCGGACCTTATGAGCCTGATCATAGGCTCGGAAGGCACGCTCGGAATCGTCACCAGAGCCTGGCTCAAAATCCTCAAAAAGCCTGAATCCGTAAAGACAGCGGTGGCGGCGTTCTCCTCCGTCGAGAGCGCCATAGACGCCGTGGCCCGGATCGTAGGCGCCGGCATAGTGCCGCGAGCGCTGGAAGCCATGGACAAGATCTCGCTAAACGCGGCAAAGAAAAACCTGAAAACGGATTATCCGCCCGGCACTGAAGCCATCCTGCTGATAGAACTGGACGGCGAAAGCGATAAAGTCGTCTCAAAAGAACTGCGCGCTATCATGGATATCTGCGCCACCTGCCTATCCACCTACTTCAAGATCGCCGAAGATCCGGCTGAACGGGAAGCGCTATGGGCTGCCCGCAAAGGCGCCTATCCGGCCATGGCCCGCCTGGACCCCAACGTAATGGTGGAGGACGGGGTAGTCCCCCGCCCCAGGCTGCCGGAAGCCCTTAAAGAAACCAGGGCTATAATTTCCAAGTACAAATTAAACGCCGGACTCCTGTTCCACGCTGGGGACGGGAATCTCCACCCCAATATAATATTCGACGAACGCGATATGCAGGAAGTAAAGCGCGTCAGAAAAGCCGGCTATGAGATACTCAAAAGCTGCATACGTCTGGGCGGCTCCATCTCAGGCGAACACGGTATAGGCGTGGAAAAGCGGGTTGCGATGAGCTGGATGTTCGACGCCCCCACGCTGGATTTTTTCGGCGCTATAAAAACCGCTTTTGACCCTAAAGATCTGGCCAACCCGGATAAGATACTCCCGGTTGCCGCCGACCGCCGGGCCAAAGAGCGCCTTTTTGAGCACGATCTTTTCAGCGAGGCCGTGAACGCGCTCATAGCCGAACTCCGGCTCCGCGCCGTGGGCGGGATCAAAAGTCTGATAAGAGGAACCGGCACAAAGTTTCCAAAAAACACGGCGGTCTTCAACGCCAAGCCGCTGGATACCCGCGCGCTTAATAAAGTTCTGGATCTTGACCGCGAGAATTTCACCGTCCGGGCCGAGGCAGGCATGCCGATCCGGGAACTGAAGAAATGGCTGAAAAAAGACGGTTTTGACATCTCGATGCCGGACCTGGAAGGGACTCTGGGCGGCGCGGCTGCCTCTAAAGCGTGGCCTCCAATGCGCGACATCCTGCTGGGCATGGATGTGGCCTTGGCCGACGGTAAAATTCTCTCCCTTGGCGGCAAGACAGTCAAGAATGTCGCGGGTTACGACGCCATGAAAATTTTTTGCGGTTCAATGGGCGCTTACGGCGTGATACTTACCGTCACCCTCAAAACGACTCTCAAGGCCGGCCCCCCGGGGGAAGTCAAAGACCCGAAAGCGCCGTTTAAGCCGGAGGACCACCACCGGCGTCTTAAGAAAGCGCTTGATCCCGAAAACCTGCTGAATCCGTGGGTGTATGAGTCATAACATATAACGTTATGACAGCTATAAGCTTTAAGCCATAGGCCTTAGGATCAATCTGCGTATAACTTATGGCGGGCGCGGCGCCCTTATAGCCTACGGCAAATATTTTTATGACCAAATACGATATCAACGAACTTTACGATCACACCCAGGAGCCTTTCCACCTGAAACACCTGCTCACCGATCTGGGCGAGCGAACAATATACGACGCCGTAGCCCAATGCAACCGATGCGGTTATTGTGAAACGGTCTGCCCCACATACATGATGACCGGCCGCGAAACCATTTCCGCGCGAGGCCGCAACCAGTTCCTGCGACTGCTCATAGAAGGCCGAACCCGCGACATCGGTTCCGCCGAGGAATCATTTTCCACCTGCCTCCTTTGCGGCGCCTGCACATCGGTCTGCTACGCCAAAGTTCCAACCGCGGACCTGGTGCTTGAAGGCCGCCGCAGCGGAGCGGGCTACGGGCAGAGTTTCGCCGCGCGCATGGCCGTGGATATGCTTTTAAACAAGCGCCCTTTTTTCGAGCTCGCGCTTAAAGCCGGATTTCTACTAAAGCGCATCGGCCTGTCGGCCCTGGCAGGCAAGCTGGGGCTTTACGATTTCATCGGCATGCCCGCGCTTAAAACGGCGCAAAGTTCTCTTGACCGCGCCCCGCTTAAGTTCCTGCGAGACATCTTCGGCAAGGACGCTTCCCTGAAACCCGAAGGCAAAAAGGAAATATCCTGGGCATATTTCGCCCCCTGCGGCCCGAACTATGTCTTCACCGAAGTGGGACTCTCTACCGTGGCCCTGCTGAAGCGCTTTCTTGGAGAAGGCGTGTTCACGGATAATTTCTGCTGCGGGCTCATCGCCTACAACTACGGCCGCGTGACTGAAGCCAGAGAGTTCGCAAAAAAGAATATCCTTCGCTTCGAAGAGCTGAAGACCCTTTTCGGAGATTTTACAGTGGTGGGCGACTGCTCCTCCTGCGTAGCCTTCATGAAAACTTACGAGCAGCTTTTCACAGGGGATGAAGAATGGCAGCCGCGCGCCAAAACTTTTGCCGAAGCCGTGAAGGATATTCTTGAGGTCCTGCCGGCGGAAAGAATAAAAGGCCGCAGCCATGACGCAGGAGAAACGGTCACTTATCACGACTCCTGCCGCGCCTGCCACGGGCAGGGCATCCGCTCGGAGCCGCGCGAGGTGCTTAAAAAGCTGGCGGGGAAGTCTTTTACCGAACTGCCCGAAAGCGAGTGGTGCTGCGGCGGCGCCGGCGCTTACGCGTTCACACAGCCCGCTCTCTCCGAACGGATCTCGGACCGCAAGATGCGGAATATCGCCTCAACGCAGGCTAAAACGGTGCTGGTCGGCGCGACCTCGTGTCTCCTTCAGATAAACGCCGGCTTGAAGGAAAAATACCCTTCGGCCAAAGCAGTCCACTACAGCGTTTACATAGATGATCTGACCAAGCAATTAACCTGAATCCTGCAGGATTCCCCGCAAAGCGGGTGGAGGGCCAAGCGCTATGCGCGACAGGCCCGACGAGGTGTATGCCTCCCGGAGGGCGCCCGCTTTGCGGGCGGAAAGTTGCAACTGCAACTTTCAGGTTAAACGATACCGGACAGAAATAAGCCCCCCCTATTTCGCTAAGCGCTAATTCGCTATTTCGCTAATAATGGTAGAATAAATCGTATGACCCGACCGGAAGAACTGGAAAAAAGGCTCAACCTGCTGGTAAAGTTCGGCGGCCTCATCTCCACCGAAACCAACCTGACCAAGCTTCTGGAACTCATAGCCGATCAGGTAAAGCGGATGCTGAACGGCGACCGATGCTCCGTCTTCGTCCTGGATCGCCAGACCAACGAACTCTGGTCAAAGATCGCGCAGGGCATGCAGCAGACAGAGATCCGCGTCCCCTTTAAGAAAGGCATAGCGGGACATGTCGCCGCCACCGGTCAGATAACCAATATTACCGACGCCTACACGGACCCCCGCTTCAACCACGACCTGGATATGATGACAGGCTATCGCACGCGCAGCATTCTGGCCGTCCCCCTCAAGGATGCCGCAGGGCACATTATCGGCGTGTTTGAGGTCACAAACAAGGAAGAAGGCGTCTTTGACGGAGAGGATGAGGGCATCCTCCAGCTCATGGGTTCGCTGGCCGCTTCGGCAATTGAGAACGCGCAGCTTTACGAAAGCCTTTCAAACTCACAGCTTGAAACCATATACCGCCTGGCCGTCACTGCGGAATACCGCGACCAGCAGGACACAGCCATACACCTGCGGCACATAAGCGAGTATTCCGCTCTTATCGCGCAGGGCATGGGTTTGCCTGAGCGCGAAGTGGAAAACATCAGATACGCGAGCCCCCTGCACGACATCGGTAAGGTGGGAATATCGGACGCCATCCTCCTTAAACCCGGCAAGCTTACTCCTCCGGAATTTGAAGAAATGAAGAAACACACCCTCTACGGAGCCAAGATACTAGCTAACGCCGAAAGCACGCTTCTACAAATAGCCTGCAAAGTGGCCGCCTCGCACCACGAAAAATTCGATGGCACTGGCTATCCGGCCGGGTTAAAAGGAGAGCAAATTCCGATCTACGCCAGGATAGTTTCGGTTGCGGATGTTTTTGACGCGCTCTGTATGCCCAGAGTCTACAAGCCGAAATGGGATCCGGATAAGGCGCGCGAATATATTATTGAGGAAAGCGGAAAATCTTTTGATCCGGAAGCGGTTAGCGCCTTCGCGCGCATCTACGGCGATGTAATAAAAATTTACGCCACGTCGGACGGCAAAACCACCATAATCCCCGGCATCACCAAAGAGTTGCACAAGCACAGCATATAATCCAGCTTTACTTTTGAAGGCTCAGACAGGTATTTTTTTGGTTTTACTGCGGAGAGACTGATCAGTCGCTCGTTATCTATATTTTTATTTTTGCTATGGCGACACTTATAAGCAGGAATCCCCCGCCTATCACCAGGTAGATCAGCGCCCCCCATATCAGCGGCACCTGCGTTATCAGGAAAGCGAAAACCGAAAATATCAGCGCAGCCATGGCCGCCAGAAACGTCACCCGGTGCCGGGAAAACCCTATCTTCTCCAACCGCAGGGCAAAATGGTCCCTGCTGCCTATAAAAGGCGAATGTCCGCGCCGCAGGCGCATAACCGACACGAATAGCGTGTCGTAGATGGGTATAGCAAGAATAAAAAGCGGCGCGTAAACGCCCAGGGGATTTACCGAACTGTATTTTGTCCCCATGGCGACCAGAGCCAGAGTAAAACCGCACAGAAGACTTCCGGAATCCCCCATAAATATCTTCATTTTTTTGGAAAAATTATAGGGCAGAAAACCCAGGGCGGCCCCGGCCAGGGCGACCGAAGCGACATTAACATAGATGGCCTCCGAAGGAAAAGCTATGAGAAGGAAACCAAGCGCGGCCATCACCGCCTGACTGGCGGAGAGACCATCCATTATATCTATGATATTGAAAGCGTTGGATACCCCAACTATCCAGAGCACGCTCAGGATAAAGGAAAGATAGTCCGGACTTACAAAATTTATTCTGATGCCGGAAAGCACCGCAAAAAAAGCCACCGCGAACTGGATCAAAAACCTGGTCCCCACCCGCAGACCTCCCGGCTTTTTAAGATCATCTATCAAACCCAGCGCGAACATGACGAAACCGCCGCCAAGGATAACGCGCAGGTCACGCAGCGTGCCGGTAGGGAACGAAGTGTAAAACCGCATGAAAACCAAACCGGCCGCGAAAGCCAGGAAGATGGCCGCGCCGCCTAACAAAGGCGTGGGATGCTTATGGGTCTTTATCCCGGCAGTAGGCGCGTCAACGTGGCCGAACCGCAGCGCGAACCACCTCAAAAGCGGTGTAAGAATAAGCGCGAGCGCCAATGGCGCCAGGAAAGCCAGCAGGTAAAGTTTTGAGTTTTCTATCAAATCGTGCACGTAGGGAACCCCTATCCTCTAAATATTCACAAACAGACTCTTAAGCCGCAGTTCAAGGATCTTGAGAACGCCCTTTACCGCGTCTTTATAATTTATCTTCTTGCCTTCCAGCCTTGATCTGGACGCGTAAACAATAGACACTTCCGTAAATTTATATTTTCTGAAAGCCGTCTTGCAGGATATCTCAGCCTCTATCTCAAAACCTTTGGAAACGAGGCCCAGCGAGCGAAGCAGGGGGGTCCTGAAAGCCTTATAACAGGTATATGAATCGGTCATGCGCGCGCCGAACAGGAGATCAATAAGGAGTGTCAGGAACTGATTGCCCCAGAGGTAAAAAATATTATAAGTCTGCGACCGGCCGGAAAGCAGCCGGGAACCGTAAACCGCGTCAAAACCGCCCTCCGTTATCGGCCGCACGATTTCCGGAATGTACGCAGGGTCGTATTCCAGGTCCGCGTCCTGAATAATAATGATGTCACCCGCGGCAGCCTCAAAACCTGTCAACAAAGCTCCGCCTTTACCAGTGTTGGCCGCGTGCTTTATCACTTTAAGCTCAAAAGGGAACATTTTTTCGGCAGCGGCCCTATCAAGCCACTCCCGCGTGCCGTCGGTGGAACCATCGTCCACAACCACAACTTCCTTGTCGATGTTAAGGCCAGCTATCCTATGCAGGATCTCGGGGAGGGTCCCCATCTCATTATAAGACGGTATGATAATGCTCGTTCTCATTAATATTGATTATAACAAAATATCAGATTGCGGGGAGACCGAGAGGCGGGGCCGCCTGCGTCATTTGTCGCCCGGTGGATATTTTTATACAATGGTAATTAAGGCTTAAACATTACCGGTTATAATTCAAGATTGAAGATTTTTAAAACTCTCTTAATCTTAAATCCGGAATCACATCAGTACTGGAGACTAACATGAAAGTACCAATGGTTGATATGCTGGCCGGTTATCCCCCTATAAAAGACGAGATAGAAACAGCTGTAAAAAATGTCTTCAATAAGGCCAATTTTATACTTGGCGAAGAAGTTTCTAAATTTGAAAAAGAGTTCGCGGCGCACAACGGAACCAAGTACGCGGTAGGCGTGGCCAACGGCACCGATGCCCTGAGGCTTTCTATACTGGCAATCGGCATCAAGCCCGGCGACGAAATAATAACTTCTCCCTTCACTTTCATAGCCACCAGCGAGACAATAAGCCAGTGCGGAGCCGTGCCGGTGTTCGCCGACATAGATCCGGCAAGTTACAATCTGGACCCTAGATCCGTGGAGAAGAAAATAACCAAAAAGACAAAAGCCATCCTGCCGGTTCATCTCTATGGCATGCCCTGCGACATGGACGCCTTCACCACGCTGGCAAAAAAGCACAACCTCAAGATCATAGAGGACACCGCGCAGGCTTTTACCGGCAAGTATAAGCTGGGCGGAACGGAGTGGAAATACTTGGGCGCCATAGGCGACTGCGGCACCTACAGTTTCTTCCCGGCCAAGAACCTGGGCGCCTTCGGCGACGGCGGGGCCGTTACCACAAACGACGAAAAGATATACGAGGAGCTAAAAGCTCTGCGCAACCACGGCAGCAAAGTGCGCTACATGCACGATATGGAAGGCTTCAACTCCCGCCTGGACACCGTGCAGGCGGCCGTGCTTTCCGTGCGCCTCAAGCATGTCGAGAAGTGGACAGAGATGCGTAACGCCGTTGCCGCCAAGTACGCTGCCGCCCTTAAAGATGTCTGCGTCACGCCGGTCGTACCGGCCAACGCACGACACTCCTTCAATTATTACACCATCCGCTTCGACTCCAAGGCCAAACGCGACAATGCGCAGAAACATCTGACCGAACAACAGATAGCCAACCAGATCTACTACCCGATAGCGCTGCACCTGCAGAAGGCCTACGCGCACCTCGGCGGCAAGAAAGGCGACCTCCCCGTCTGCGAACAAGTCCAGGACACGGTGTTTTCACTCCCCATGTACCCTGAACTGACTGACGGGCAGATCAAGATAGTGACGGACGCGGTCAAAAAAGCAGTATAAAGGCCCGCTCGGCAGCGTAAATCCGGAGCCCCGTAACCTTCTCCGGAATAATAGAGCGGACACATGACGATAAAAACCGATGTTCTGATTATCGGCGGCGGCTTGGCGGGACTTTCCGCGGCCAGGGTTCTGCAGGGGAAAAAGAACTATCTGCTGGTTGAAAAAGAGGCCGGGATCGGAGGCTTGGCCGCTTCGGTGGAAAAGAACGGCTTCACCTTTGATTACTCGGGCCATCTCCTGCACCTCCACTGGAAGGAGACCGGCGACCTGATACTCAGGCTCCTGAAAAACAATCACTTTAAGTTAAAGCGGAACTCCTGGATACGCCTGAAAGACGTTGAAGTGCCTTATCCTTTCCAAGCCAATCTTTACAATCTGCCGGACGATATAAAATCAGAGTGCGTGAGCGGGTTTCTCGAAGCGTATAACACCAGCCATAATTCCTTGGCTACCCGCCATTCGCCATTAGCCGTTAGCCATTCGCAGAAAAGACCTGAGGTTTTCACTCACTGGACACGGCGGGTTTTCGGCGAAGGGATTTCAAAGCATTTCATGCTGCCATACAACGCCAAGCTATGGCAGTACCCGCTTAACCGCCTTACCGCCGACTGGTGCGCCCCTTTTGTCCCCATGCCCAAACCCCAGGAAGTCCTGGAGGCCGCCTACCTGCCTAAGAGAAAGACCATGGGCTACAACCCGGTCTTTTATTATCCGAAACGCGGCGGGATCAGGGCCCTGCCCGAAGCCATGGCCAAGGATTTGAAAAACATCCATACAGGATGCGAACTGCAATCATTGGACCTAAAAAGGAAAATCGCTTTTATTAAAGGCCTGGGGCCGGTGAAATACGAACGCCTCATCAACACCATGCCGCTCAAGTATTTCGTGGGGCTCATAAAATCCCCCCCGGCAGGCTTAAAGGCGCACAATGCCCGGCTGCGCCACAACACCGTCTATGTGCTCAACCTTGGCGTGAAGGGCACCTCCGTAAAAAAACATTGGACTTATTTTCCTGAAAAAGAATTTCTGTTCTACCGCGCAGGCATAGCGACAAATTTTTCCAGACGGCTGGCCCCGAAAGGATGCGACTCTCTTTATATAGAGACGGCCACCCCGGGTTACGCGCTGAACCTGGCGGCGGCCGAAAAAAAGATATTCCGCGGCCTCATAAAGGGCGGCGTCATTAAAAGCGAAGACGATATCGTGGAAAAATTATGGCTTAAGATACCCTGCGCCTATGTGATATACGACGCGGCGCGCAATATCTCCCTGCCGGCCATAATATCCATCCTGGCGGACAATGACATAAGCTCCATCGGACGCTACGGCGCGTGGAAATATTCTTTCATGGAAGAAAGCGTGAAGGAAGGTCTGGAAACCGCCAAAAAAATGCTGGTTGATAATTTTTAAAACAGCTCTCCCTTCTTTCCGAAATAAAGCGAAATAAAGTGACACACAACTTAATAGCTGCCAATTAAGTTGTGTGTCACCTTATTCCGACCTCGTAGGAGTAGCGCCTGCATTTCACCCTCTCTCCCTTACCCGCTGCCAGAATTATTACTGTAATATCTCTTGATATAGTTTATTGGTGGCCTTTATGTGCATTTTACAACTGACCTACTCAATAGAATCAGAAAAAATAACAAAAAATTGAATGTTTTAGTATACCTTAAACACTATAAGCCCTATTTATGAACTGCATCAATTTCCTTTGGTTCTATATATCCTTGACCGCTCTCGCAATCCCTACGCACAACCAATCCCAACTCTAAAAGCATTCGCAATAAACTTCTATCACTCTCGTATTTGTTATCGCGAAAAACATAATCATATTTATTTGCATTCCAAAAATTTTTTTTTAGATACTTATTAGCGACATATGATACACCCTTAACCTTATCCATATCCATTTCGTAAGCATCTTTCCTTAAGGCCTCGTGTGTTTTGGACAACTCCTTAAAAACATCCGCCGAAAGCTGGAAACATTGGTCGTGATTTTTGAGCATAAAATCAACATATTGACGGGCACTTCCTTTAAAATAATTAGTTTTTTTCGTTAAGATATCGTACCAATAAGCATTTTCACACACAATAGTGGATTTCTGTTTTAAATCTTTATTCTCAACACAGACTGAAATAAATGCTCCAGCTGTGCTAAATTCTCCATAACGCTTTCTCAAAACATAGATGGAGGACTGATTTTTATCACCAATATTTACATCTTTAACTAAGGCAATACAGGGTAAGCTTAAAAGCATAATTGCCGCAATTAAAACTCTATTCTGCCTCATACATTACCTCCAAGTATTTTCACTTTTCTCCGCAGGCACAGCGACCACCGGCTCTGCCTTGGAAATAAAGTGACAGGAAATAAAGTGACAGGAAATAAAGTGACACACAACTTAATAGCTGCCAATTAAGTTGTGTGTCACATCATTCCCCGGTTAATATTCTTATAAAAAATTCCTTTTCCGGCCAAACACTTTTACGCTGTTTTATCTGTCATGAAGAAAGGGCTTTATCGAAACGATCCATTTGAGCAACGGCCCCTTAACCAAGTAATTGTTCCGATCCATCTTTGCGACCTTCTTTTCTCGATCGACAGCAAGTTTCGCAACTTCCTTTCCACTTCGGTTGAAAAAAACTAGCAGCCATCGGAAGTCCCCGTCTTTGTTGGAAGCGATAAAAGTGGATTTTGAGAGCGCGCTGGAAAATTTAGACCATTCAGATATTTGGGTGCGCTCAACTTTTGTCTCTGCAGTATAATTCTTCCGAAGAAAGTCCGGTGAAAGTGCCGCTCTCACCAATACTTCTTCGGGATAAGCAAGCACAGCAACAGACGCCACTTCACTAAAATTCAACAGTTTGTCGATAGGAATCCTTTCACCATCTGAGGCGATTGCGCCAGAACCGATGCAGCACCCCAGAAGAATCAAAACACCAAGAATCCTTCTGCCGCTTAGTCGGCCCGGGCACATGATCCGCACGATTTTTCCGATATTCATAAATCCCTCCTGAAAATAAAGTGACAGAAAATAAAGTGACACACAACTTAACTAGCAGCTATTAAGTTGTGTGTCACCTTATTCCTTTATTTTTTCATTAAAAGCACCGTCTTGACCGGGCAATACGGTTTTGTAAGGATGAAGTTTTTGGAAAAATTCTTAATGTCCTGCATACTCACGCCTTTATATTCTTTCCTCTGGCCATGGTATTTAGGCATCCTTTGCCAGAAGAAGACATCTATTTTTTTTGATTGCAGCGCGGCAAGCCTTGCCGGCGAATCGATCGACACCACTTCGATGTTTTTACCGAGCAGTTTTGAAATTTCAGCCAATAATGCGATGTTGTAACCGGCCGGTTTTCCGTCAGCCGCGACATAATCAAGAGGCGGCATATCTCCGGACACTCCCACATAAACGGTTTCAGGATACGCCGTTTTTTCAATTTTCGCCATAGCGGGTTCCTGTCCGACCGGCAGTTCCTTTACCCACTTTTTATAGAGTTCATCTATCTTGCCCGAAGCTTTAAGTTTGCTTATGGCCGAATTGAGCGAGTCCATCAACTTTACATCGGCCGCTCTTAAAAGCATGGTAAGCCCCATATCTTCAGAGTAAAGAACGGATTTAAGCTCCGGATTCCTTTGAATGATATAATTCGCGGTAATATCAGTTGTCATCATAAAATCAGCTCTGTCTGATTTCAGCATGGCTAAACCTCCCGCGATGGAATCGGCATAAACGAATTTATTTAGCCGGATGCCATGCTGCGCATTCATCATAGCCGTTAAACTTTCCTCGCTCCATACAGAATAGGTCATGGTCCCGGTTTTGCCGTTTAAAAACGAAAAATCCGGCTTCTCCGCTTTCTTTCCGGCGGCTACCTGTTTTGTCGGTTTTGCTGTTTGCACCTGAGAATATGCAGCCATAGGACTTGCGACCATCCCGGCCACGGCTAAAGCTGCCAACAATTTGCTTATTTTCATTTTGAACATCTCCTTTATATTTTAATGTTTAAGTTTACCGCACGCAAAACCAACCAGCCCTAAAGTTTTATTCCCGCGTTGACGAGCGCTTTCCTTACTTCGTCGCGGTGCTTCACGCTTAATGTTGTGAGCGGCAGCCGCACATCGGGGGAGCAATACCCCATGAGATGCATGGCGTATTTCACCGGTATCGGATTGGTCTCGACAAAAAGAGCCTTTATGAGGCCAAACAGCCGGTGATGCATTTTTTGAGCCTCCATGATTTCCCCCCTGAGGAACAGCTCGCACATCTGGGACATTTCTCCGGGAGCGACATTCCCCGTAACCGAAATCACGCCTCTGGCGCCAACCGACATCATCGGCAGGGTAAGCGAATCGTCCCCGCTCATCACGACAAAATCCTTATCGGCGCCGTTTAATATCTCACTGACCTGATCCAAGAGGCCGGATGCTTCCTTAATGCCCACAATATTACTGAACTTTTTCCTGAGCGCGAGTACCGTTGAAGGCAGCATGTTTACGCCGGTGCGGCCAGGGATATTGTAAAGTACGATCGGCAGGCGGGTGCTTTCGCCCAGCTCGGAAAAATGAGCCAGCATCCCTTCCTGCGTCGGCTTATTGTAATAAGGCACAATAGCCAGTACGCCGTCCGCTCCCAGCGCCTCAACTTTTTTCAGCATTCCCACGGATTTGACGGTGGAATTGGTCCCGACACCCGGCACCACGGGAACTTTGCCCTTAGCTTCATCCACGGCGGTCTTTATAACTTCAAGATATTCATCTTCCGTCAGCGTGGCGGCCTCTCCGGTGGAACCGCAGGGAACCAGGCCGTTCACTCCGGCCTTTATCTGCTCCCTGATCAGTTCGCGAAAAGCGGCGAGATCGGGCTTACCGCCCTTGAATGGCGTGATGACGGCGGTGAAACAACCTTTTAATTCAAGCATGGAACCTCCAAAAGCTGAAGAATTAGAGGACGGGGGTTTTAAGACCCGACGACCTTATGGATAATCCTCTAGTCTCTAAAGATCTATACATCCTCTAGTCTCTAAAGATCTATACATCCCTCAAAAACCGTTTTCGCCGGGCCCTCTATATAAATATTGTCCACGGAGCCGCGCGGGCCTGGCTTAAACCAGACCTTA
This sequence comes from uncultured Elusimicrobia bacterium, assembly GCA_903867985.1. Classification (GTDB taxonomy): domain Bacteria; phylum Elusimicrobiota; class Elusimicrobia; order Elusimicrobiales; family UBA9959; genus YA12-FULL-51-18. The sequence continues at coordinate 27,401 of CAIPTO010000077.1, forward strand.
AAATTCTCCCCGCTTTTGGCCGTCACACGAACCGGGACCGCGAGCCCTTTTGCCAGCCCGAACGCTATGGCGCTGGCGGTGATACCTGTGCCGCAGGCCAGGGTCTCGGCCTCCACGCCCCGTTCATATGTTCTGAGTCGCAGGCAATCGCCTTTAAGCTGAACAAAATTAACATTAGCGCCCCCAGGACCGAACGCCTTATGGAAGCGCAGGCTGCGTCCAAGCGAGTCCACGTCAAGGGTGTCTATATTCCTGAGCGGGACCACCGCGTGAGGCACTCCGGTATTTAGAAAATGCACGATTCTCACCGGAGCGGGATATACGCCTTTGTGGTTCAGGGCGGCACATGGCACAGCGGGCATACGCATTTTTATTTTTTCACGCCCGGTCACCAAAACGGATAAAACTCCCCTGATAGTAACCAGCTTAAAATCTTTCCCCTTCACCAAACCGGAAGAATGCGCCCACCAGGCGGCGCAACGCGAACCATTCCCGCAAAAAGCCTCCGAGCCGTCGGAATTAAAATAGCGAAGTGATATTTTACCTGCCCCGGCTTTATGCACGCACAAAAGCCCGTCCGCCCCGACGCCCGCCTTCCGGTCGCAGAGCTTCACCGCCAGCTTCTTCAGAGCGGAGGAGGTGAAGCTGCTCCCGTTCAGAAGCACGAAATCATTGCCGGCGCCTGACATCTTGTAGAATTTAATTATCACAACATCCCCTTAGGTGTCTATCGTGGCATCGGCCACCCTTCACTAGTCACTAACCACTATCCACTATTCAATGGCTGCCCATCAGCAGCGATGCGGCGAAAGCCGAGATGAACGAATCGCCGTTATCGGACGCTTCTTTAAAATATTCAAGCGCCCGCACCCGTTCACCTTTTTTATGAAGCACCATTCCCCGTATTAAGAGGGACATGGCTCTATGCCGCGTTCCGGTAACCGGAATAGCGCCGAGAGCCGCCTCATAATTCCCGGCCAGAAGTTCTATAAGCGCCAGTTCAAGAGCAAGATCAGATCTTGCCGGGTCACGCATTATCGCGGAACGCATATGACCGGCGGAAGTCTTATAATCGCCGCGGCCGGCGGCTATCCTGGCCATCACTTCGTAAAAATCGGCTTCGCCCGGCGCGAGTTTAATTCCGTAGCCGGCGATCAGGCCTGCCTCTTCCCAATCCCTGATCCTTAACATCTGTGAGGCGTATTCCTTCAACAGCCCGAGATCACTAAAATTCCCGAGTATGGCCGCCCGGGAATAATAGACCTTGGCTTTTGAAAGGAAGCCCCTGGAAGCGTAGCAGCGGGCCAGGCCGGCATTTGCCTCTATATCATCTGAACGCCTTTTCAGGACTTTTTCGAATAACGGGACCGCGATGTCATAAAAACCGGTCTTAAGATAGATTGACGCCAGACGCCCGGAGAAAAGATCGTTTTCGGGGTACAGGCCGTGCGCAAGTTTATACACCGTTATGGCTTTATCGTAGTTTCCCTGGGTTTCATAACAGCGCCCGAGATATGAATAGGCCTTCTCTCTTATGGCGGAGGAGGGCTTCTCGCGGAACAGATCCTGGGATATCGCGGCTACGGCGCGGCAATCTCCGTTCTCAAAATTTAAGCTCATCACGCCCAGCATATCCTCCGCCTTTTTGTCGGACACTCCGCCAAAGAGGAAAGCGGAGGCGTTAAGCGGATAGAGAAGCAGAAGCGGGAAAGCAAGTTTAATGATTGATGATTGCCCGCAAAACAGCCGGCAGGTCCGACTCCGGCGGAAATTATCCCGGATCACAAAGCCTCCAACAGGCTCGGCGCCGAGAAGATAAGGTAGCTCTCGCGGGCGCTGTCTATGCGCTTTGTCGCTTCCAGAAGCCCGACTTCGCCCGCCTCCTGACATCGCTCAAAGTCAGCCATCTTAACCTCGCCAACTTCAGGCTTGATAACGAAGTCGGCCTCTTTTTCCTCATTCGTGGCCAGCATCGATCCCCTGATATCAATGACCTGAAGCAGTGATGTCAGCACATTTTCCGGCAGTTCATTGGAAACGCCTCCCGTGACGCTGGCCAGCACCCAATCCGCGCCAAGCAGCCGGGTGGCGTCGATCGGGATAAAATCCACCACACCACCGTCCACCAGATAGCGGTGCCGATACTCCACCGGCGCGAAGATGCCCGGCAGATTAACGCTGGCCCGGACGGCTATGGCCAGCGGCCCATCGTTGAAAATTATCTTTTCACCGGTCCTGAAATCCATGGCCACGCAGGCAAAAGGTTTTTTAAGCGTTTCAAAGGTAAAAGATCCCAGATTTTTTTCTATAAATTGGCTGATGTAGGTGGGAGTCAGAAGCCTGTTAGTCAGCAGAAGGCTCAGGACCTTTATTCCCCTGAAGTCTCTGGAAACCTTAAGGGCGGAAGTTTCATTCGCGAACTTCCACATATCCGGCACGCTCATCCCGGAAGAATACAGCCCGCCGATAACAGATCCCATCGAGGTGCCTGAAACATAATCCACCGGAAAAGCCGCGTAATCCAGCGCCTCCAGCACTCCGGTATGCGCGAACCCCCTGGCCCCGCCGCCGGAAAGAGCAAGCCCCACGCCAGGCCGCGCAGGAGGCTTCAGCTGCACAAGTTTATCCCACATGAGTTCCCGCAGGATTTCGTCGTCTTTTGAAAGCGCCGGCTCCTGCGCCTGGATGCTGAAAAACGCCGGAACCATTAATAACGAAAACAAGATAATCTTATTCAGCAAGGTCCCGCCCCTGGGCCCATTCAAGCTTTACTCTGGCGATGAGTTGCTGATAGACGCCTTCCAGACAGGTCTTTTCAAGATCATATATCGCGCACATTGCCCGCAGGGCTGAAAGTGACTCGGGAGTTTTTTTAGACGCGGCGATGTACTCTTCTTCCACCGCGGCCAGGGTTTTCTTCCTCTTCAGTGTCTCCGCGTCCCAGAATTCCAGGTCCTTATGAGCCGTTATGATTTCAAAGCGTATCCTATCCTGCAGTTCCACACGCTTAAGGTCACCCTGGCGCTGTTGGGCCCGACGCTGCACCACCTGTGTCCAGATATCGTAGGAAAGCGGGAAATGGATGGCAATGGAAGCCACCCAATTGTTAGCCCGGATGGAATTATCGCTTAAGGAGTTAACATTGTAGCCTGTAACATCGTAACTGGCGCCCAGATAAACATTAGGGTAGCGCCGTATCATGGCCATGGTAACGGCGATATCGTCCATCTGTGCCTTGTAGATCTCGCTTTTAAGTTCGGAACGCATCTCCATGGCCGTCACCAGACTTTTCTGCAGAGTGGCCCGGACCGGCCGCGCCGTCAGGTCGCCCGTAATGTCCATTTGATAGGAGGGGTCCCTGTTAAGTATCTTGATAAGCTCTGTCTTGGATGCGTCCGCGTCGTGGGCCGCCTGTTCGGCCTGTTTTTCAAAACCGGCCAGCAGCATCCTGACCTCTATAGCCTCCCAGGCATCTTTGCGGATCCCCGCGCTTATTGCCTGCGCCCTGGATTTACGCTCAAGCGCAAGTTCCCGCAGTTTTTTGTTCAGGAGCAGTGTGTAGAATATCTTTTTGGCGTTATAAACCACGTCGGTCATAACCGTCTCATAGTTCACTTTAGCCTGACTGTGAGCGGTCTTGGCCATACGCAGCATGTTCTTGTTCCGCCCGCCGGTATAAAGAGGCTGAAGAGCGTAGGCACGCATGGTGTAGAAATTCTCTTTGATGGCCGGATCCAGGTATCTGTCGCCAAGCTCCGGCCCCAGGATCATGGGATATTCCAGATTGACCTTGGAAAAAGTTCCGGAAAGCGCCAGCTGGGGAAGATTCATGAAGCGCGCCTCACGCACGCGCTGTTTGGCTATGATAATATCCTGCTCGGAAGAAAGGAGGGTGGGATTGTTCTTAACGGCGAGGGAGACCACTTCTTCCAGCGTTAGTACGTCCTGACTCCTTGCCGTCTGGGCTCCGGACGGCAAAGCCGAGGCCAAGAGAATCAACGCTGTTAGTAGTGACTTGATCATAAAACTGAATACCGGAGGATTCCCTTCCGCTGACCCTCAAGTCTTCTAATCTTCCAGTCCTCCGCCGCGACCTATATCTTGTACTCCGGCATGATCCCGGTTATTTTAGCCGAGGCTTCATCCGCCCTGCCTTTCAATGCAGGATATGCCGCGACGGCCTCCGTCTTGAAGGCCTCCAACTGCTTCACCGTCTCATTTACGGCGTCCGTCATATTATTGAACTGGTCCTGGAGATCGGTCAGCTGATCGCCCTTTCGCAGGCAGACACGGTGGGTCAGATCTCCGGAGGCCACGGTGGCGCAGCTTTTTTCGAATTTAAAGATTGGTCCGGCCATGCGGTGAGAAACTACGGCCGACACTATCAGGACGATTATCATGTACATGCCTATCTTAATAATGAAAAGCGGCACCATGCTGAACATATCTTCAAGGAGCGGCTGCATCATGGGATGATCGTTTACGACTTTGGAAACGGTCCATATGAGGTCCAGGCCCACAATAAGAAAAGCCACCAGGACGCTTA
>CAIPTO010000078.1 GCA_903867985.1 uncultured Elusimicrobia bacterium
CGCAAACGCCCTCTCGCGTGTCTCGCATTATCCGCAGATACTGGATCAGGCAGAGCGCAATCTGTCACATCCTCCTAAGATCTGGGTAGAACAGGCTCTGAAGCAGACCGATGACGCGATTAACGGCATCCCGGACTTTATCCCGTTGTTCCGGGGGTACACCCGTTACGATCCCGTCCTGAAGACCCAGGTTGACGAGGCAATGGATAAGGTTAAAACCGCGCTGCTCCGCTACCGCGATTTTCTCAGGAACGACATCCTTCCCAACTCCGACGGGGAATTTATTTCCGGCGACTACACTTACGGGTTTTATTTGGAGCGCTGGCATAGTCTTGACATCACTCCCGGCGCGGCGCTGAAATACGCGAAAAAAAGCTATAAAGCCGCCCTTAAAGACCTTGACACGGAAGCGCTCAGTATCGACGCTATGGTGGCTAAGGAGCAGGGCTGGAAAGGGGTTTTGGACAAGCTCCCGCGTGAACACCCTCCGCTGAACGACATTCTTAAGGTGTTTCAGGAAGAGATGGACCGGGCTTATCAGCATTTTGACGAATATAAAATCGTGGAGTTTCCAAAGCAACGCCTTCTTATCAAAAGGACGCCGTCTTTTATGACCGGGGTGTTCCCTTACGCCTATTACTCCGAGTCATTCACTTTGGATGAGGCCAGAGGTTCGGAATTATACATTACGCTGCCCTCCGTAAAAACGCCGCCTGATATCAGGGAAAAGATACTGGCTTCAGGCTTCAATTACGCGCAGATAGAACTGTTGACCGCATTTGATATTATGCCGGGAATGCATCTGCGCAGTTACGCCGCCAACGAAAATCGCTCAAGAATACGAAAAATATCCAATCAGCCCATGGTTACTAACGGCTGGGCCTGTTACGCCGAGCTTCTGGCCGAGGAGATGGGGTACTATTCCTCCTACTGGTCCAGATTCCTGCGGATCTATGTGTACGCGCTCCGTTCCGGACGGGCCTATGTGGACGTCAGCCTTCACACCGGCAAAATGTCCTACGACGAAGCGGTGAAATTTTTTCAGGATAATTTATACATGTCCAAAGGTCAGGCCCAGAACGAGGTGCTCAGAATATCGCTGGCCCCCACTGAAAGCCTGAGCTATATCCTTGGCATGGACAAAATACTGGAGATGCGCAAGTATTATAGGCGTACCGAGGAAAAATATTTCGATCTCAGACAATTTCACACCTCTTTCCTGCGGCAGGGTAAGATCCCCATGTCCGATATCGATGCTGAGCTGCGACGGCTTAAGAAAGAATCTCAGAAGGTGGTTCAGTGATGGCGGGTTTGAGCGAAAACATAGTTTCGTTCTCCGATGTTACAAAGGCTTATCGGCGCCCGGGACTGTTCAGGCATGTTTCGGTTCCGGCTCTGGGCGGGCTCAGCCTGGAACTGAAGCGCGGAGAGATAGCCGGACTGCTGGGCCTGAACGGCGCCGGCAAGACCACTATAATGAAACTCATGACCGGCCTCCTGTTCCCCGACGCCGGCGAGGTTTCCGTTTTCGGCCTTCCCCCTTC
>CAIPTO010000079.1 GCA_903867985.1 uncultured Elusimicrobia bacterium
CTGGTTCCTCTCTTATTTCTCATTATATCACGGCACTCTGGGAAACCAGTCAAAACCATACCTAATCTAGCCTTCAAATCTGTTCAGTTTTAGGGGCGCACTCCACCGTTCCCTCATCCCGACCAGATTTACTTGTTTCGCCTTTTTATTTAACAATGTCTTAATTCTACTGACAATCGCTTTTATTATCTTGCCATCATATCCCTTATTGGCAATTAGCCATTCGCGGTCATATTTGTATTTTTCATCAAGAAACTCGATATATTGAAAGTCATAGGCGCCAGTCCCGGAGTAAAATATTGGTTCCACCAACATGTCACCTTTTCCAAAAAAGTCTTTTTCTGCCGCCTTGCGCTCTTGCCCTCCAATACCAGCTTCGAGTTGGGCTTTCAGTCTTTCAAAAAATCGAATATTGAAGGTATCATGGAGCTCCTTCATTAATTCATAAGTTCGCCGTTTTAAAAATGCCAGTATTTCCGGGGTTTCGGGGTGGGTAAAATCCAGCTCGTTTTGAATTAGAAACCCAAGAATAAACGCGGCCTCATTATGGCTAAGCCTATCCCAATAGTTTGTTTCATGCAGTTTTTCCGGGATAATATGGAAATCCTCAAATATAATAAGACAAAGCGCGTATAGGTACCCCTTCGAGCAAATTAAAGAGCGAAGCTCTGCAATAATTTCTTCTCGTTTTCTTGACGGAGGGATATTAATTGATGGAGAGGGCATACTGTTGACATCAAACCCGTATTTTCCCGGTCATAAGCTGATTCAGAGTTGAAGAAAACAAAAGTTTTAGATTCTCATGCTCTTTACTGGCAAAAACTATTTTCCTATCAATACAATTTAAAATCCCTGCTATTTCCTTTTGTTCTTCTAACCCGGGAACCGGGATAAAGATGTTCTCTATTTTTTCAGGACTGATGTTTCCCTGCGCACTCTGAAGAATATTTAGATTAATCTCCATTTGGAAGTAATTGCTTATAGAGAAGAAATGCAGAAAATCCTTATCTAACTTATCACTGAACACTTCAAATTTACCCACACGCTGATTTAACAACGCCCCATTGAATTCCTTAGGCACACAAGAAACTTTGCCGGTTGTCGCGCCCGTTAAAGCTATAAGAATATCTCCTTGATGCAAAGTATATTTTTCAAACTCCTCAATAACGCTATCTTTTGGGAAATAATTTGTTCGATTACCGATGGTTAGCGTACCATTCTGTAAACTTCCAATTTTGACCACAATAACCCCGTTATCTGTGAAATCCGAAGATTTAAAGGCATAACCGCTAAATAAATTAGCGTAATTTCCAAGCCGCTTAATTTCCCAATCTACCGGAATTTCACCGATTTCGGTTGTCTTTAGAGGTCCGCCGCTGAGGCCTTCCCGGAAGAGTTTTGCTGTCGTGGCGACTTTAAGTTCGCGCAGGTCGGCCACTATCGTTTCCTGGTTCTCCACAGCCCGCTGAATTTTAGAAAGCACCCCGGCAATTCTTTCCTGCTCGGGTCTAGCAGGTAAAGCAATCTTTTGGGTAAAGATATTGGCATCAGTAACAGCCGGATAACTTGCGCCCCTTTCCAATCGCCCGACTCTGGTTATAAAATCTGGCGAAGAAACCACATAGTAAAGATACTCCGGATGGGCTTGAACCTCTTGCGCTCTTATAACACAAAAGGCTGTAGAAACCACTTGGCCGTCCAGCTCTTTGGGAACAAGTGCAACCCGGCGAAGCGTTGGCCTGACAGTGGCAAAAATCACATCTCGATGCCTAACCAGATTCCGAGCCCTTCCGGGAGCATCTTTTCCTGCATATTTTGTTGCGCCAACTATCCGGCATCCTTCTCTGGAAACAGATGACACATCGACATATTCAATAACCGTGTCGGGAGCCTTTGCGGGGTTTACTGTTGTTGTTTCAACACACACTGAACGTAATGGCTTCAAATCCCAATCTGCCGGGATTTCTCCAATTTCGGTTTGCTTAAAATTCTTTGTTGTCATATATTTTCTTCGCCAACCGGTGAGTACGTTGAGACCAGATAGTTAAAGAATGCAGATGCTAAAACCAGCATAAACCGAGCTTCTGACAATGAAGGCTCGGGGTCTTTTCCGGTTTTTCCATGTCTTATCCCACCAGCGTCAGATGTCCATCCATACAGTTTGTTCAAGCCTTCCCGGAAACATGGGTGAATATCAAGTTTTTTGGTTAAATCTCCCAATATCCCTTTCTTATCCTTCAGAAGAATTTTAGCCAGCGACTCCAGCGATGAGATCGACTCTTTAATTGAATTGGCGAAATCTGATTTCTTGCGGTCTGTCATGATGGCTAACGCCTTTTCAAGATGTTCACGCGCTGGTTTGTATTCATCCCCGGACTCAATTGCCTTTGTTATTTCGGCGATTTCCTCCGGGCTTGTTATAGGGATAATGAGGCCATTTATAAATGTGCATGGGACTCTTTCGTCTACCAGAATCTGGCTTATCCCGTAGCCCCAGATTGTCCTGTGGCCGGAATCCTCTTCCCAGACAAATTCCAAGAAGTCATATATCTCATACCATGATGATTGATTCAATTTTTCGCCAATCCACTTGCATAGTTGACCTACTCCATAACCAGGCGCGAATTGAAAAAGGTCTTCCTTTAAAAACTTATCCCAAACACTGGAAAGCAACCGATAACTTAACCCATCATTCCCTCCATAAATTTTAAAAAATAGGTTCCATATCCTTACCCTGACTTCAGGGGTAATCCCCTCATAACTTTCCTGCACACGCGGTTTCTTGTAACCATATCTTTCCGAAAATGAACCCATAATCGTCACCTCTTCCATAGCGGATGGTCTTTCCAGTTCACCGGAAGGCCTGCGGAGAAATGGAAATGCGGCACTTTAGGAGCACTATTAATCAGATGCTCAAAGTTTTCACGCCATGTTTTGTAATGCGTCGGTTCGCAGGAATGCAGAAGCATTGCATTTATCGCCATAACCAAAGCGCCCATTTTTTGCTGGTTAAAGTCTTTCCAATGGTCTTGCTTGGGCAGAACCACAGACAATGAAAGAGTACGGTTCCAGAGTCGCGCATGGTGGGCGCAGATATTTCTTACATAGGAAAGCGTATGAAGCCAGGAGCAGAAAACACGGGAATGCAGACCGAACAGGGCCGACAATGCAATAATATCCTCTTTTTTCAAGCCATTCTCAATCAGTGTGGAAGCACATCCGAAGGACATTATTTCCACGGCCACCCAGATAGGCAACTGTGGGAACTCGTCGTAAGTGCTTTTATGATGACCGACAAAAACCTCACGGGAGTGCTCCGTTTCCCTGCGCAGTATGTCTATAAACTCTGTATGCTTGAAGTTGTAAAAGAAGTTGGCTTGGTCTTCGTGCGCGAAAGGGCCGTATTTATGGGCCAGGATGTAGGCCAGATTGGTCCTGGTGTAAACCTCTATATGCTCAAGAGCAAGGTCCAGCACAAGGCGCAACTGATAATCAAACTCATACAGATGCGCCACATCATTAAAGGTGGTGCCATCAATAAAATTATGAGGGGACTTCTCAAAAGGCCGGCAATAGGCGCTTAGGCGATAGTAGTTTACACGGCTTAGAAATTCCTGGGCGCTTTTTTTATCTGGAATAATCAAGCCGCGACCGGCAAGTAATTCCACCTGCTTTTCAAAAGTTAAGGGAACCTTGTTGTACTTCATACAAGGCTCCCTTTGAAGCTATAAAAAACAATAGCCGCCCAAAATGCGCTTAGCCTTGCGGCCAGAGGCGTGGCGGCTCTGTTAGTGATAGTATAGCAGAGTGATATATACCTGTCAACACACGAATTCGTAAGAATAATCATGGCCATTTGTACCCCAGTTTAGTAAATATTCCCCTAAGTTCCTTCTCCGCCTCGGTCTGCTCGGCGATGATTTTCCCGAGGTCGTTAAGGATAAGTTGTATATCCCTGTGCTCAACGGCCTGGCCGGTTTCTATAAAGCGGGACGGGGAGATATTGTAATCGTGCTTTTCGGCTATCTCGGCGCGGGGCATTACTTTAAGGAACTTCTCGACATCGGCCCCGGAATGGAACGCTGTGGCTATTTTATCCACCGCGGCATCAGTCAGGTAGTTCTTTGGACGGCCCTTTTCAAAATCCTCACAGGCATTTATTAGGATTATCTTATCCTTCCTATCGGCGCACTTGTGTTTGTTTATTACCAGTATAAGCCCGGCGGCGGGGGTGTTGTAGAACAGGTTATCCGGCAGCATTATTACCGCCTCAATAAGGTCCTTGTCCACAAACCACTTGCGGAGGTTTTTCTCTTTATTGTTGTCGCCCTGACTGCCACTGCCACGGCTGGCGGCGCCGGTATCCAGCACTATCGCAGCCCGGCCTCGGGATTTTAACGAGGCGTGTATGTGTTGCACCCACGCCCAGTCAGCGCTTGAGCCCGGCGCATAACCGCCGCGCGGGGAAAAACGTTCATACGGATCGTTTTCATAGAAATCAGGATCTATGTTGTCCTGATTCCACATGGGGTTTGTGACAACAATATCAAAGGGCTTGAGGCCGCCGGCTTCGAGGAACTTTGGGTTGGTCATGGTATTGCCGCGCACAACCTCGCCTTCCATGTCGTGCACCACCATGTTCATCCGGGCGATAGCAAAGCTAGAGCCGGTCAATTCCTGCCCGCGCAGTTTTAGCGGTTTTTTAACTTTATCTTTTCCCTCACGGCGTAGCAGCTCAAGCTCACACTTCACCAGAAGCCCACCGGAACCGGAGCAGGGGTCATAAACTTCTTCGCCCTGCTTCGGGACCATAAGTTTGGCTATCAGCCAGCCCACTTCCTTAGGCGTAAAATATTCCCCGGCGCTCTGCCCCTGATTTTCCGCGAATTTACGCAGAAGGTATTCATATGCCCTACCAAGAAAGTCCGGCTCTACATCATTTATGCCAAGACGGTATTTAGGGTCGCTTAATTTCTCGATAAGTTTGGAAAGGGCTTCGTCGCTGATTTCCCGTTCACCGTTGTGGGTGGCATTGAAATCCTCTCTGTCAATAACCCCCTGCAGTGATTCGTTCTCTTTGGCTATCAGGCGCAGGGCATTGGTAATTCTTTCTCCGACTGTTTTCGGGGTTTTGGCGGGAGGATAATTAAACGCCTTGCGGCCGCTCAACACAGGCCAGCAAGCTTCCTCCGGGATATAGAAGCGCACCATAGTGTGGTCCGCTTCAATGATTTCTCTGGCGGACTTCTCATCGCCGTAGTCCTTCACAAGACGGGCGATCTCGTCTTCAAAAACATCGGAAAGGCGCTTTATGAAAAGCAACGGCAGGATATAATCCTTGAATTTAGGGGCGTCTTTTTCGCCGCGTATGGAGCAGGCGGCCTGCCAGAGCATAGACTCCATGTCCTTTATCCCCATAAAATCGTCGCTGGCCTCGGCGGCCTCCGCAGTTAGGCTGCCGGCTTTGCGCTTTTGAGTTTCGGCGTCGCTAAAATACACCAGGAGATCTGCGTAGTCCTTACCAAGGGTCTTTATATAATCCCTTACAACAATGGAAATACGCGGGTTTGGATCAAATTTGCTGTTTTCCCAACGGTTTATTGTCGGGTATGAGAGTTTAAGCTTTTCGGCAAGTTTTTGCTGGCTTATGCCGGACCTCTTGCGTAGCTCCTTAATTACCTCTGAAAATTGCATGTTTTAGCTCCTTTTAGTACCTATCATATGATATATCATACGGACTAAGTGCTGTCAAGGGCCCTTTGGGCCTAAAGCAAGGAATATTCGCTGGTTTCTCAGGGCTCCATGCTTTCGCGGCACCGGCAATAGGGGCAGCCCCAGAAGTGATCCCAGAAGAAAAAACCGTAGGCCGACGTACGGAAGACCATGCGGCGCCCGCATCTGGGGCAGCGAGGGGCACCCATGACCCTAGCCTGCAAGCGCATCATCTGGCGATTCCTGACATTATAAGCTAGTGCCAGTATCAAAAGTGGGAGAAAGTATTTGGCGCAAAATATTATGATGCCAACAATTTGGCCCACGAGGCCAAAGGTATCATGCGTTATAGGTTTGGAAAATACAAATAGCACGATAGCATCTCCTTGAAAAAAGAATAGTCCCGCAAGAGAAACGGCAATTATCCAGACGGCCATACAGGCCTCCTTATTCACTAATATTTGCGCTGGTCGCAATAATTATTACGCCGCGCATGAAATATTATAGCAGGCGACCCCGACAGCGTACTGTCGCTTTGAAATTATTTTTTTCGGCCCCGAAAGACCATAAAGACGGCGACCTGGGAGCCGGTAGGGGCAAGGCTTTATAGTGTTCCGCCATAATGCCGTTTTAGGGGGTTACACGTAGTGTCTTGGTGCATATTTACAAAACTTACCAAAACCAACCAGCCTTGCCCAAAGCTCACGGCCAAAGTTTAGCTCAAAAGCGGATGAACCTGGATCCGAGGGGCTGAGGAAATATAGAGGCGTTTGGGCATGTGATGGATGGACAACCAGCTTGGCCTTGAGCAAGTTGGAATGCGCCTAAACCCGAACTCCGGCAACCAGGCTTAACCAGAAACTGATGCTTAAAATCCTGATCAGTTTCCCCCCGCCCGGGCCATACGCCATTAACATCAGAGGCACCTTGGACTGCGCCCTTCTGTCTGAACAGTATCTCTGCAAGTTTAGTATGGCTTGACAGGTTCTTCATTCACCCTCAAATTGCCGCTCAAACTCATCAGGGGGCATATAGCCCAGTGATGAATGCAACCGCTTC
>CAIPTO010000080.1 GCA_903867985.1 uncultured Elusimicrobia bacterium
AAGTTTGTCTATATCCTGGTTGCTCATGGTTAGTTGCTCCATTTAATCCCTCCTGGCTAGTTGCCTGAAGGGTTAGTTTACCTCAAACCATGACATTTCTACTTGCCGCCACCATGACATTTTAAAAAAATCGCTACACACAGGACAGTATAGGTGTTATGCGGGCCCTTAATTAATTATAATATTAGCGAACATATATATATGAGCGACGAAACAAGAGTAGGTATATTCGTTTTAGCCGGCATGGCGCTGTTCGGCACGGCCATCTTCCTGCTGGGGGATTATTCTTTTAAAGCCTATTATCCCGTGGTAGTGGAATTTCAGGACGTGGCCGGCCTGCCGGATAAATCCGTGGTCAAGCTTGCCGGCGTGGAAGTCGGCAAGATCAAGGAAATATATCTTAAGCACGATATGGTGCGCGTCAGGATCTCCGTGCTGCAAGGCGTCAGGATCTACAAAAATTCAAAATTCCTCGTCGGTTCCACAAGTCTTATAGGTTCCAAATATCTGCAGATAGACCAGGGCGACGCCTCCTCCGGAGTGATAGAGCCCGGCGCCGTGGTTCAGGGGTCCAACATCCTTCCCATAGACCGGGCAATGGCAAAAGCCGTGGAAGATATCCAGGGGCTGGTGGCTGAGCTCAGGGGCGACGGGTCCATGACCAAAAACTTTAACGAGATACTTTCCAACCTCAGGGATGTGACCGCCAGCGTAAATGAAATAGTTTCAACTTCGGGACCTCACGCCGAGAGGGCCGCGGAGCGTCTGGACGGCATTACCGCCAAACTGGACAGTATCCTGGCCAGAACCGATGTGCTGATGGCCAGTATAAACAACGGGGATGGCGTAGCCGGCGCGCTGATATCGGACAAGCAGTTGAAAGCGGATGTAACCTCGACGCTGAACAATCTCAGGGACGCCAGCGCCTCGGTTAAAGATATAACCGGACGTGTGGGCGGGTTCAGGACTTACTGGAATTTGGAGAGCAGGTACGAGCCGCTTGCCGGCGGTTCCAGGAGCAACCTGGGCGTGAAGATCTATCCGCGCCCCGGCCGGTATTATTATCTGGGCGGCTCCAACATCATAAATACCAAGGACGAGTCCCGGGGCGTTTCTTACGATACGAAGAACACCATCGACGCGCAGCTGGGCTGGGAAATTAAAGGGTTTGACCTGTATGCCGGCGCCTTGAGCGGCGCGGCCGGCTTCGGCGTTAAATACCGGCCCTTCAACACCGATCCCAAATGGGACAGATTCCGCTTTCTCTTTGAGGCCTCCGATTTCTCCCGGCGGAGGATGATAAAGGACCGCTTTTTCGACACGCCGCGGTATGACGCGGGCGTGGAATTTATCTTGACCAGCTATGTTTCCGCCGGAGTGCGCGTGAACGACCTTCAGAGGGCAAAACGTGTCAATTATACGGCTCACGTGATGTTCGAGGACAAGGATATTTCCTATTTGCTGGGTTTGGCGTCATTCGGCGGCGCCGGTAAGAAGTAAACAGTTAAGGATTTAGTCTTAAAACCATTACGGCCCGATCCTTAATATCCATGAACTTATGCCCAGATTGAAAACTATTTACCGCTGCCAGGAATGCGCCCAGGTTTCTTCCAAATGGATAGGGCAGTGCCCGTCCTGCAATCAGTGGAACACTTTCGTGGAAGAAGTAGAGGAAACCTTCTCCAAAACGGCGTCCAAGTCCAGAGCCCTCACCGAATTCACTTCCGAGCCGGTCCGCCTTTCCGATTCCGCTAACGCAGAACCCCGCTATATGTCGACGGGCATAGAAGAGTTTGACCGCGCGCTGGGCGGCGGGATAATAGAGGGGCAGGTTCTGCTGCTGGCCGGTCCCCCCGGCATAGGCAAATCCACCATCATGATGGAAGTGTCCAAGGCGATGGCCTCCGGCGCGCTGAAAGACACGAAAATACTTTATGTTTCCGGCGAAGAATCGCTGGCGCAGGTGGGTTCAAGGGCGCGCAGGCTGGGCGCCAGGGACGCGAACATTTATCTTCTCTCCGAGAATAACCTGGCCAAGGTCATAGACGCTTTCAACAAGATAAAACCGGGGCTGCTGATCCTGGATTCCATTCAGACCGCTTATCATCCGGAGTTCATGGGCAGCCCGGGGTCGGTGGGGCAGATACGCGAATGCGCTTCCGAACTCCTGAAGATCGCCAAATCCAAAGGCGCGCCGCTTTTCCTGCTCGGCCATGTCACCAAGGAGGGTTCGCTGGCGGGCCCCAAGGTGCTAGAGCATATCGTGGACACCGTGCTTTATTTTGACGCGGAAAAAAATAATATCTACCGCATCCTGAGGCCCCACAAGAACAGGTTCGGGCCCGTTAATGAGATAGGGATTTTTGAGATGACCGAGCGCGGTCTCGTTTCGGTGAAGGATTCAAGCGAGATCATGGCCAACACCGACCGCGGCCGGGCGCTGTCCGGCAGGGCCTACTCCATCGCTTTCGAGGGTTCCCGGCCCATGCTGGCCGAGATACAGGCGCTGGTCTCCCGTTCCTATTACCCGTACCCGCGCCGCACGGTAACGGGGCTTGATCTTAACCGCGCGCAGATCCTTATCGCGGCGGTGGAAAAGAACGCGGGGCTGAGGCTGGACACTATGGATGTTTTCGCCAGCCTTCAGGGCGGTTTAAAGATCAAAGATACGGCCCTGGACCTGGCTTTCTGCGCGGCCCTGATCAGTTCCGCCAAGGATCTGGAACTCGCGCCCGACACGATCTTTCTGGGAGAAGTCGGCATACTGGCCCAGACCTCGTCCACTGCTTTTATGGCGCGACGGCTTATGGAGGCCGAACGTCTGGGGTTCAAAAAAGCCTATACTCCGCGGGCCGCTCTCAATAAAAAGGAGCCGCTTAAGCTGAAGGAACTGGAAGTTGTGCCGGTGGCGGATATCGCGGAACTTTATTCCGCCCTGGCGCGTACGACGGTTAAAAAAACCGCGCCGGGAAATAACACTAAACTAAATAGAGGTGAAATACAATGACAGGATGGATCTTCAGGGCGGTAGCCTTATTGGGCACCCCCGTGCTTACTTACTTCGCTGTTTCAAAAGATATTAAAGGCGCTCTTCTGGGTGTGGCCATCGGCCTGGTAATTATCGGTGTGGAATATGTGCTTGAGAGCGTGAGCCTTTTCTCGCTTGTTATCGGCATAATCGGGGCTGTGGTCGGTATTATTATCTCCAAACTTCTGGATTACACCGTGTTTCAGGTGGGAGATCCTAATATCAACGAAGTCTGGCTCAAATACAACCCCATCATCCGCTACGCTCTCGCGCTTCTGGGTATAATGATCAGCGTTAAAAAAATACCCGAGCTGGACGATCTGGATAAGAACATACTGTCGGCCGGCAAGCGGAGCGGGCGCAACATGAAAATACTGGACCTGTCCGCCATCGTTGACGGCCGCATCATGGATATCTGCGAAACTCATTTCATCACGGGCGGCGTGGTTACCCCGCGCTTCATCGTGCAGGAACTCCACGCCCTGGCCGATTCCAAGGAACCCATTATGCGCGCTAAAGGGCGCCGTGGTCTGGACATACTGGCCCGATTGCAGGAATCCAAGGTCGTGCCGTTCAGGGTCATGGACCGGGATATCAGGGATATAAAGGAAAACCCGATCAAGCTGGTGAAGATCGCCAAGGAGCTGGGAGCCTGCATCGTTACCACCGACTTCAATATCAACAAGCTGGCCGCTCTTGAGAATGTCACCGTGCTTAATATTCATGACCTGTCCATCGCCCTCAAGCCCGTGGTGCTGCCAGGCGAGGATATGCCCATCTTCATTATGAAAGAGGGCAAGGAAAGGGAGCAGGGCGTCGGCTATCTGGACGACGGCACGATGATAGTTGTGGAGGATGGCCGTGAATTTGTCGGCAAAAAAGTGGACGCCATGGTGCAGTCCATACTTCAGACTTCACAGGGCCGCATCATCTTTACGCGCGTGAAAAATGTCAGGGCGGAGCAATAGGGAACGCGCCGGCCGTCCGGCAGCCGGTAGCCATGCGCGGGAATATCAAGGAACTCCTTTAAAGCGTACGGCGTATGGCAAATAGCCAACGGCATTAGTTGTCTTGCTTACTTATGAGCGTAAGAGATATCAGGATCCCTAAACACAGCGCCGCTATTATCCTCGCCGGAGGGCTGGGTAAGAGGATGGGGCGGGAAAAACAATATTTGGAACTGGCGGGCAGACCCATGCTGGAATGGACGGCCGGGGCGTTCGCCGATATCGGCGGATTTGAGGAACTGGTGGTTGTGCTGTCCAAGGAAAACCTGGCGCTGTACGGCCGGGACTGGGAGGCCCGCGGCTTTAAGACCGCGCCGGCCGGCCCTACCAGAATGGCCTCGCTTAAAAGCGGTTTCAAGGCGCTCTCCCCGGTTATAGAGCTGGTGGCTGTGCACGACGGCGCGCGGCCGCTGGTCAGCGCGCGGGTCGTGGCCGAAACCTTGAAGGAAGCCGTGAAAGCCGGCGCCGCAGTGCCGGGCGTTCCGCTCAAAGATACCGTCAAGCGTGTTTCCGCGGATGGACTTTTTTTTGATAAAACCCTGGATCGTTCCAGCCTTATGACGGTTCAGACCCCTCAGTGTTACCGGAAAGAAACACTTTTGCTGGCGCTTGGGGCGGCCGGCGCGGGAACGGATTACAGCGATGAATCGCAGATTCTTGAAAAACTCGGGATCAGGCCCGCGGTCGTGCTTTCCGACTACCGCAACATAAAAGTCACCACGCCCGAAGATCTTATTATAGCAGAGGCATTTATGAAAGAAAAAACAAATGTTAAAGCGGCCGCGCCGCAAATGCGGTTCGGTTTCGGTTACGACATCCACAGACTGGTGGAGGGCCGCGCCCTCATTCTGGGCGGGGTCAGGATAGATCACCCGAAAGGCATGCTCGGACATTCCGATGGGGACGTGGTGCTGCACGCCATCTGCGACGCCCTGCTCGGTTCGGTGGCCGCCGGCGAGATAGGGATTTACTTTCCGCCTACGGATCTCACCATAATGGGGCTTTCAAGCTCCACGATCGCGGAGAAGGTGACGGAGATCCTTAAAGAAAAGAAAGTCTCTATCGTCAATATCGACGCCACCATACTGGCGGAAGAACCCAAGCTTAAATCCCATTACGAGAATATCCGCAAATCCGTGGCTCGCATTTTCAGGCTCGATCTGGACCGCGTAAGCATCAAAGCCAAGAGTCGCGAGGGCTTGGGCGATATCGGCCACGGAGAGGCCATCGTCTGCTACGCGGTTGCCGGAGTTCTGCAATAAAAGGGCGCCGTACCCGCCATAAGCCGCGTAATTAAGGCTATAGGTCATAATGAAAAAAATATTCTGTATCCCCGCCGCTCTTTTCTTTTTTGCGGCCTGCGCAGGCTCCGGCAGGCCCGGAGCGCCAGTGTCCCGGCAGAGCGCCGTGGTGCAGGCCGGCCGGACCTACGCTCTCGGCA
>CAIPTO010000081.1 GCA_903867985.1 uncultured Elusimicrobia bacterium
GACAAGCGTCCCGGGGAAAGACCATCCATGGAGGAGGTTTATTCCCGCAAAAAAAACGGTGCAACAGCCAGTATTAAGCAGTCAGCCATCATGACATTTCTAAAAAACTTAAACCATGACATTTTAACTTGCTTGCAACAATGCGATGAGCCGCTTATTCTATTACACCGAAAAAACACAGTAAGCCGCCGGATGGTCAGGGGCGTAATCGGACAGCCACGGTCGGGACCTTGGCCGGAGTTAAACTTCTATCTTAAGCCCGTCATACGCAAGATCTATGGCAAGGGGAGAGGAGTCGTTGTAGATCTTTAGGTAGTTCCGGGTGTCCTCCAGAAACTTAAAAAGGGTTTCGTCGTCAAAAGTATGTTCGCTGTGGTAAAGGCACAGGCGCTTCACGCGGGACCGCACAGCCAGTTCAACGGCCATGAGGTTGCTGGAATGCCCCCAGTTCTCCTTTATATCCACTGCATCCGCCAGAGAATACTGCGCGTCGAAGATCAGCAGGTCCGCGTCCCTAAAAAAACCGATGAAAGGGTAGCTCTCCTTCTCGGCGTCCTTCTTATGCTCGGCATCGGTAGAATAAACGACTTTCCTGCCGTCCCTGGCAAAACTGTAACCGAAAGAATCACCAGGATGGTTCTGCCTGATAGCCTTAACGGCTATCCCGGCTATATCATAGACCTTATCCGGTTCCAGAATGTGAAAGGAGATATCAGCGCCCATTGCCTTCATGGGAACCGGGAAATTCAGTGAATTTTGCTGCCCGGTGAAGGCCTCCTCAAGCCTGGCGTGGCAGCCGAAGATCCGGACCTGATGACCGGGTATATAGGCGGGAATAAAAAACGGAAATCCCTGGATATGGTCCCAATGAGGATGGGAGATAAAGATGTTGAAGATCTTAGACAGCCCCTTGCGGCCGGCTTTTATCTCTCTCAGATACTGCTGACCGAAGTCACGAAGCCCGGTGCCGGCGTCGCAAAGGACATAGGACTCCTGCCCCCCTATCTCAACACAGGACGTGTTGCCGCCGTAAGTCTGCCGGACCGTGAAGGGCAGTTCATTCCGGATAAAGCCTGTTATGGCCTCATCACTGTCCAGCGCGCGGTTGCGGGACATTTTAACTGCCTTGAATAACTTTGCTTCTATCGTCTGTTTTGTGATAGAAGACGGGAGAGACCCGCGCGTCCCCCAGAAATATACCTGCATGGAGCCTCCTGTCAGAGATAAACACAAAACCGGTCATTGCGGAGGTGACTTGCCTTGTTTTTCATTACCACAGATATTTCAATCACGCATTTATTCTAGCAAATGGGTGTTATCCTGCGCCCCCTACCTCCATATCCCATTGGTGAAACCAACTCACATGTGACCCCTGTTTTGTCTTAACATCGCAAATATGACAGAATATGAAAATCATATTTTTCAGGGTTTAACGGGGCGGATTAAAGGCATAGTAAATTAATGATAAAAACGCTTGCGGTATTGTTTTTGCTATGCAACCTCTCTTTTGCATACGGGGAAGTCATCAAAGGCGACCTTGCAATCGGTGTAAACTATCCCGGGTTGGGCGTAAGATATTTTTTAAGCGACAAGGTGTCTCTTGAGATTAAAGGTCAGGCTGGGGAAAATATCGCAGTCGGAGGATTGCGGGGTTATTATTACTTTAAATCCAAAGAAAAATTCCTGCCTTTTGCGGGGTTTGAGGGTGACTTTATAAAATTCAAGGGAGATGTCAGCAGGGGAACGGGGATTGCCGTAGAACTGTTCGCAGGCGGGGAATATTTTTTTAACAAGAAACTCTCTCTTCAGATGGATTTAGGACCGGGCCTGATATCGCTCAACGACAGAAGCACCTCAGAGTCCGTCAGCGGATTAGAATATATTGTGAACTTCGCGATCAACTATTATTTCGGGAAGTGAAGCGATAGAGCGGATAATTATTATTGTTCGTGTTATTGCGCGACAGGCCTATTCTATCCTGCCAAGGAGCCGCAGCAGGCCGTCCAGAATGGTAAGCGGATGCGGCGGACAACCGGGGATATACAAATTTACCGGGATATCTTCCGGGATACCGGCGGTTTCAGGATGACCGGCGTAGATGCCGCCGGAGATAGCGCAGGCCCCGGCCGCGACAACTATTTTAGGCGCCGGCACAGCGTCGTAAGTTTTGCGCAGCGCCAGCTTCATATTCTGCGTCACGGTACCCGTTACAAGAATACCATCCGCGTGCCTTGGTGACGCCACGAACTGCACACCGAACCGGCCCAGATCAAAAACCAGTGTCTGAAGCACGTTGCAATCAGCCTCGCAGGCTCCGCAGCCGCCGGCGCTCACGACCCTGAGCCTCAGAGAACGCCCGAATATTTTCTTCATGCTAGCGTCCAGGGTTTCGGCGCGCTTAACGACTTCACCGGTCAGGAGCAGGTCTCCCCTCTTACTCGCGGCAAGTTTATAATCCGCTCCGAATTTAAAAACGCCGGGACAGAGCGCCGCGCATTTTCCGCAAAAAACACAGCGCCCCATATCCAATACGGGCTTACCCGCTGTAATCTCTATGGCTCCGGTCGGACAAATGTCAGCGCATTTCGCACAATTCCCTCCGCACGCGTCACACTTTATTTCCGGCAATCCCATAAAGCGCGGAGACAGCTTTATGCCGGCCGAAGGGAAATCTATCGTCCTGTGGCCCTGTTTCAACCTTGAGATTATTTCTTTAAGCATAAATGTCTAATAACTGTTGCCATTAGCCGTTTGCTATTGGCCATACGCAGAAATAACTGCTGCCATTCAAAAGAACTCCTCCAACAAGCTAATGGCGTACAGCAAATAGCTAATGGCATTACTGCGCCACTTCCCGCGCCGCTACTTATAGATCATGCCCGCAATATGACAGATTAAAACTTTTATTGCAGAGCGGGAAATCCGAGATCTGACCGTCACGCAACGCCATAGCAAGGCCCTGCCAGTTATTGAACGAGGGATCTTTTATCTTATAATGCCTGAATTTCCCGGCATTGTCGGTCACAGCCGTATGACATATCTCTCCGCGCCAGCCCTCCTCAAGAGACACAACAAAACTTTCGGCTTTCATGGGACCGGGAACCGCGAAAATAGGACCGGCAGGGAGAGAATACAGGAGCCCGCTCACCAGTTCGTAAGAACGCTTTATCTCAAGCCAGCGCGTATAAGCCCTGGCGTAGACATCGCCGCTTTCCGGTGCGCCCTCGGACAGCACCGCTTTGGAATTATATATCCCTACCGGAAAATTGTGCCGGACATCGTGACGCACACCCGAAGCCCTGGCCGCCGGACCAACCAGACCCAAAGCCATGGCCGTCCCTTTCGAAACTATACCCGTCCCCTCGAAGCGCGCCATTACCGAAGAAGTGCTCCATAACAGATCTGCGGCGTCCCGAACATCCCTGAAAGCAGCGTCAAGCCTGAGTTTCAGTTCTTTTATAAGCGCGGGGGACAGGTCGAAAGCGGTTCCTCCTGGTATGACCATATTGCGCCCGAAACGGTTGCCGCAGATAAGCGCCGACATATTAAGGATATCTCCGCGCAGCCTGCCGCAGAAAGAAGCTGTGGGCAGATAGGCCACATCGCCGGCCAGAGCGCCCAGATCTCCCGTATGGTTGGCCATGCGCTCCAGCTCAAGCATGATGGCGCGCAAGACTTCAGCCCGAGGCGGAACCCGCGCGCAGCAAAGGGCTTCAACGGCCCGGCAATAAGCCGAAGCGTGGCCTATAGTCGTATCACCGGCCAAAGTCTCCATATAATGTGAAGTAAGTTTGCCCGGACCCCCGATGAGGCGGGACTCTATGCCGCGGTGCTGGTAGCCAAGCGCTATTTCAAGATGAAAGACCAGTTCGCCGTGGCACTGAAACCTGAAATGGCCCGGTTCTATTACGCCGGCGTGCACCGGGCCCACGGCTACTTCATGCGTTTCACGGCCGCGCACCTTGAAAAATTCAGTTATCCCCGGCGGCACTGGCAAACCCGACTTCAACTGATAGCGCACCGGCTTAAGCCACGGGTGACCTTCGGCCTTAAGGTCGCACTGCTCGGCTATCTCGCGCTCGAAGAGGTGCAGCTGCGGAAAATCGGGGGTCAGTGAGCGAAATGAATCATTAAGGACTGTAGACAAGGCCTCAAGCCTGCGCTCATAGTCAAAGGCGAGTATCAGGATAAGCCGGGTTCCGCCCTCTTCCGGCAGACCGAAATATGAGACGGCGCGCCCTCCGGCCGTAAGCCGCTCCGGCGCGGATGTGTAGAATTCGTCAGGGGTCAACGTCGTCAGGGATTTAAAACCGGCGGCTTCGAGATGATTCAGGGAGAGCGGCGCGGTCATACGGTCCCCCCGATAATAAGATCTCTGGCCCCGCTTATTATATCGTTCAGCCAGGCTGGCATATAAAGCCCCAGGAGTACCACGCACGCGAAGAAGCAGGCGGCGGGGATAAGCATCTGCCGGGACGCTTTAAAGGGTTTCTCCGCTTCATTGAGAGCGGCGGCTTCTCCCAGTGTCATGTCCAAAAAGATACGGCCCATGCCGGCGAATACCACCGTCAGAAAGAACAGATAGGCGGCCGCAGCCGCGTAATGTCTGCCTGAAACCGCGGCTTTAAGGATCATAAACTTCCCCAAAAATATACCGGACGGGGGCGTGCCTGTTATGAGAAAAAAACCAGTCATCCACAGAACAGCGGTCCGCGGGACGCGCCGGATAAGACCCCTAACCTCGGATATCTGCTTGGTTTTATAAGCGGCCAAAATCAGCCCCGAGACGAAGAACAAGCCGGCCTTGGTCAGGGAATGAGAAACCGCGTTAAGCAGCGCTCCGTACACGGCTCCGCCGCCCAAGCCCACGCCCAGAGAAAGTATTCCCATGTGCTCGATGCTGGAGTAGGCCAGCATGCGTTTATAATCCTTCTGCGCCAATATGAAGAAGGCGGCCGTCATCAGCGACAGTATCCCGAACAATATCAATATGTCCCCGGTGAAACCGGCCAGACCTGCGGCGGCACAGACCTGCGCAACCCGCAAAATGCCCAGGAAGGCGCAATTAAGCAGCGCCCCCGATAAAAGCGCTGAAACAACGGCCGGAGATTCGCTGTGCGCGTCCGGAAGCCAGGTGTGGAAAGGCGCCAGGCCCATCTTGGTCCCGTAGCCGACGAACAGAAACAGGAAAGCCGCTTTCAACCAGGCCTGATCCAGGGACATAGCGTTGGAAAGCAGACTCCCAAGATCCAGGGCCAAACCCGATCGTAAACCCGCCGCGCCCAGGAAGAGATTCCCCATCAACGCCATAGCTATGCCTACCGAGCATATCAAAAGGTATTTCCAGGTTGCTTCCAGGGAGCGTTTATGGCGATGGAAATATATCAGCGGCGCACTGAGCAGTGTTGTGGCCTCCACAGCGGCCCAGAGTATGCCAAGGTGGCGGCTGGCGGTAACAGCCGTCATGGCGGCCAGGAAAAGGAGAAGGCAGCCGGTAAATACGGGCTCGGGCTCGTTATTGAAAATAAAACCTTCGTCCGAATCCTCGCCGGGATCTCGCTTCTCCAGCGCCAGATATTTCACAGCGTAAACAGAAGCGCCCATAAACAGGACAGAGGTTACGCCCAGGAACAGCAGGCCAAGCGAGTCAAGCCCAAACCATTCGCCCGGCAACATTTCCGGCCGCACGACCAGAGCCGCGATGGTAAGCGCGAGATGGATGCCGGCCACTGCTAAAAGCAGGATGCGCCGGCATCTGTCGTCAGAGATAAGGAAAGCGGCCAGCCCCGACAACAGCGGGATAAGCATAAGGAGCATGATCATTTCTCCCCCCCGGACTGCTTGGGATACCAGTCGCCCAACTGTGAGAGTTCCGCCGTATCAATATGGTCGAACTCGCGGCTTATATGGAAAATGGTTATACCCATAACGAATACCGCCACAAAAACATCCAGGAGGATAGCCATCTCAACCATGAGCGGCTGTTCCACAAAGAGCGCAAGGCCGAAAATATAAATGCCGTTCTCTATCACAAGGTAGCCCAACACCTGCGTTATGGCCTTGCCGCGGGTGGTAAGGAGCAGGAAACCCGTAAAGATCGTGGAGAGCGAGGCTGGCACTATCCAGGCCACGCGCGCCGTCTCAGGCAGAGGAAGCCTTGTGCCAAGCCAGGACGAAGCGGCGAAGGCTCCAAGACAGAGGATTATGGAGGCCGGGTACCCTATGACCGGCTCGGCGTCCCGGCTGACATTGGCTTTTACGCGGGCGCGCGTCAGCAGCCACGGGAATATGGCTCCCTTAAGCAGGATGACCGCACAGCAAAACACTATAGTCCCCGACGGCACCCCGTGTCCGGCCAGCAGCGGCAGGAGAGCCGCTATCACGCCCTGCGCGGCGGCAAGGCGGATGCACGTGGCAAGCGATCCTGAGGCCGCCAGAGAAAGGTTCAGCAGTATTACGGCGACTATTATAAGCTCGGCCAGCGTTGTCATCGTCCCGCCTGAAATATGAGAGCCAGAATAGAAAAGGTTAAAGCGGTCATCAGGAGATACGGCACTTTAAGAAGGCGCAGCCGCCCCATTACGGATTCCACCACGCCCACCGCCGCCGCTATAAAGAACATTGCCAATATAAAAGCGCCTGAATCCACCAGCCAGGAGCCGTAGTGCCTCGGCAGAATAACGCAGGCAATAAGCGAACCAAGCGCCCAAAGCTTGAGGGCTGCGCCATAGAAAATGAAGGCGAGGTCCGGTCCGCTGTGATCCAGCACCATAACCTCATGTATCATGGTGAGTTCCAGATGGGTGTTGGGGTCGTCCACCGGCACCCGGGAGTTTTCGGCCAGAAAGACTATGAAAAGGGACGCCGTCACAAGGGTAAGCACAGGCGAAGCCGTAAGCCAGGCCGCAGGAGTGAGGTTTGAAAATATGCCGGAAAGCGAGAGCCCTCCGCCGCCGCGGGCCAGGGCCGCCAGGGCCAGAAAGAAAGCCGGTTCAGCGAATACGGCAAACTGCACTTCGCGGCTGGCGCCCATCCCTTCAAAACTTGAGCCGGTGTCCAGCGCCGCCAGCACTGTCGCCAGACGCGCCACCCCCAGCAAATAAACCAGCAGTATCAGGTCTCCCTCAAAAGACAGGAAGGAGGGCCTTCCGCCGAATGGGAGGAGCGCCAGAACGCACAACATCGCGGCCAACCCGATGACAGGCCCGGCCCTGAACAGCCAGGTCGTGGTGCGGCTGTATACCGGAGTTTTATGAACCAGTTTATAAAGGTCGAAGTATAATTGAAGAATAGGAACGCCTCGCCTGCCGCCGAAGAATGCCTTGACCCGGTTAATAATACCGGGCAGAAGCGGGGCCAGAACCAGCGCCAGAAAATATTGTATGAGCGGTCTCGTCATAGCTTCCACACCAGTAGCGCGATTAGCGCGATCACTATATAAAGAATGTAGAACTGGAGACGCCCGTGCTGCAGCCAGGTGTACCGGAAAGCCAGACGCTTTATCTGCGCACCGGCCGGGCTATAGAGATGGTTATAGAATACCGCGCGCGCTTCGGTGGAGAAGGAGGCCGTGCCCGGGAAATATTCCGCTATGGCGGGATACGAACGGGCCTTGCGGAGCAAAGGCTGGAAGAAATCAGTGAGCGGCTGGGTGAAGGCCGAGGCGCCGTACTGCATGCGCGCTGTCGGGGCGGCGTAACCGCAGTCCCAGGTTACCCCCCGGACAGGCGGCAGACCGCGCGAAAGCGCGCTCCGCAACGCCCAGACGCACAGGATCAGGGCGATGAGCGTCAAAGCCCCGGCTGAAACATAAAGCATATTTACGCCGGCGTCCAGGAGCGGATAAGATACAGCCAGAGGGGTTATCGCCGCTGCCAGCGGTTTGATCAGAAAAGGCGAACACAGTCCGATAATTGCGCAGAGCATAGCGAGCGCGGCCATGGCGACCTTCATCATTGTTCCGGCGTCATGCGGCCCCTCGGCACTATCGGCGCGCGGCTCGCCCAGAAAAACTGAACCGCCGGCTTTGGCGAAAGCGGCCACGGCCAAGGCTCCGGTGGCCGCCAGAGAAGTTATGACTATCAACGCCGGGAGCGCGGCCTTAGAGGAAGGGCCGATATTATTAAATGCGCCCAGATAGATAAGGAACTCGCCGGTGAAACCATTCAGGGGCGGGAGGGCGCAAGCCGCAGCCGAACCGAAAAAGAAAAAGAAAGCTGTAAAGGGCATCTTCTTTAAAAGTCCGCCTAAAGCCTCCAGCTCCGCCGTCCCTGCCGCATGCAGGACCGACCCGGCGCTCATGAACAGCAGGCCTTTGAAAAAAGCGTGGTTGATAACATGGAGGAGAGCGCCGCCGTAACCCAGTGCCGCAAGGGACGGTATGGATCTGGCCTGCCCCAGGACGCCCAAACCAATGCCCATGGTGATTATGCCAACATTCTCTATACTGGACCAGGCCAGGAGGCGCTTAAGATCGTGCTGCGCCAGGGCGAACAATACTCCAGCCACGGCCGAAACCGCGCCGATTACAATAAGGAGCCATCCCCACCACTCCTTAGGCGCGCCAAGGATCACCAGAACACGCAGGAGGCCGTAAATACCCATTTTTATCATAACCCCGCTCATCACGGCGGAGACGTGGCTGGGCGCAGCCGGGTGCGCTTCGGGCAGCCAGATATGCAAAGGGATAAATCCCGCTTTCAGACCGAAACCCAGAACGGCGCATATAAAAACCGCTGAGGCCAACGCCCCTGTTGGCCGTAAGAAACTTGAAAAAGCCACAGAACCGGACGGAGATGCAAGCAGGGAGAACATGAACAGGAGGAAGAGCGCGCCGGAGCCGCCGGCTACAAGGTATATCAGGCCGGCTTTGCGGACCTGCGGCTTCTCGTGCTCAAGAACCACCAGCGCGAATGAAGCGGCAGCCATCGTTTCCCATCCCATAAGAAAAGGGACGGCGTCAGCCGAAAGCAGCACAAGCACCATGGCGGCGCTTAAAAGGTTGAACATGGCCCAAGCCGTACCCAGCGGCTTTTTGCCGGCCATTGGCTTCAGATAATCTAATCCATAGAGCGCTGCCGCGGCTGTGAGAATGAATACCGGCAAAAGAAAAATAGCCGAAAGAGGATCCAGCACCAGCGTAAAAGAGCCTGTGGGCAGGGAGCAGGGGAACGATATTGTCTCTATGGCCGGATAAAGAAGAATTTTGACGGTTGGAATAAGACCGATAATAGCGGCTATAACCGCTCCGGCGGCGCCGGCCGCAGAGGCTTTCTGCGGATCCCGGCCCAGACTGAGAGAGAGGGCCGCGCTGAATACAAGGATACCAGCTGAAACGACAGCAAGAAGCATAATCGTGGAACTGCCTTGAAATTAAATTTTTTAAGAGTACCGGGCCGTGAGGTGGCTAAAACTGCCCATCGAATGCTAATTGCGGCTCTGAGGCTGGGTATATATCAAAACGCCTCATATTCAATATATGACAAAATACCGGAGCTTGTCAATTTTGAAACATCGCGGCAGTTACCGTTATCGCCAATCCTCCAGTCCTCTAATCCTCCTATCGCACTATCCGGCTACCCATTCACCACTAGTCACTGTCTCATTCAGTCCGGGGCGTTGAAACCGCAGGTGGCGCAATAGGAGGGCATTGCCGTACGCCCGGAGATGCTTTCACGCAGAATGGCGACAGCCGGACCGTTCAGGATATCGGCCAGCTGTTTAGTATTTATATTGCCGATGGAGAGCCTGCCGTCATGATCTGCGCAGCACGGAACTACTTCTCCGGTGGAAAGTATTGCAAAATGATGCCGCAGGCCAAGACAACTGCTCTTACTTTTACCGGGCCCCCGGCCAGGCCAGTCAAACAGCCCGCCAAAATTAAGATAAACATTATCGCGCAGCGTTACCGCGCGGCCATGATCTCCGGACTTACCGTGCCCGGGGAAGGATTTCAAAACAAGGTCCGACGCTTCCCTTACGAAAGGATCAGCCGCCCCGCCCCTTAAACGGAAGCCCACTATCAGGCGGTCCGGTTTTACCGCTGCGAATTCCGTTAAACGCTTCAATTTTTCAATTCTGATACCGGAAGGCAGCGCGGCGAGGGAGTGCAGGGAAAATGAGATCTGGACCAGACATTTTTCCTCAAATACTTCGCGACCGAATTTATCAAGCAGCGTACCATTGGTCACAAGGTTGACAGAAAGGCCCATGTGCGAACAGATATTCAGTATCTCCGGGAACTGCGGATGCATAAAAGGCTCACCCAACACATGAAGAGAAATAACTCTGGCGAACGGCTTAACCTGAGCGGCGACAGCTTCGAATGTATGCAGCGCCATGCAGGCGGTCGGGCGCGACGAAACCGCGCAAAATCCGCATGACAGGTTGCACTCGTTGGTTATCTCTATAAAAGCCCGCCTGAACATTTTTTCGCTTTCTCCCATTATTGTTAAATCGAAAGGCCCCGTTAAAGGGGCCTTTCGATACATCAGTTCCGGTAAATTTTATTTGACCGCATCTTCAGGAGAGGCATACTCCTCCAACTGTGTCATGGCGGGCGAGTTTGAACCGGCTTCAATATGCCCATCCGGAGTCCAGGTAAGCGTCATGTCCTGAAATTTCTGTTCAGACGTCACGATAGTCCCGTTGAATATCGGCTCAACAGGGAAAGACTGTCCCCTTTTAGGGGCGGGAATGGTGAAAGACTGCGTGCCGCCGGTCGTGTAAAGAATCTTCGCGCCGGTCGCCCGCAGGCGTTGCAGGGCTTCAATATGGGGATGTCCGTAAACATTATCCACACCAAACGAGATATACGCATATTTGGGCTGAACGCGAGCCAGGAACTTCTCGGTTGAGGAATAGCGGGAACCATGATGTGAAACTTTCAGGACAGAAGAATTGAGCCCGGACTTAAAGACGCGCATCATAGCGTTCTCGATGGCTGCCTCGGCGTCTCCCATGAAGAGCAGTCCGTTGCCGTTATAATAAAATCTAATTGCCAATGAGCAGTTGTTGATCACATCATTATCCCGGCTCAATACCGGCTCAGAACAGGAGTTGAGCACTTTAATCGTTACCTGCGGGTCCCACTTCAGATCAGAACCGACTTCAGGGAAATGTGTCACGCAATTAGGCTCGGCGTTGGCTAACTCGCGCAGGTTATTGTCGCCCCTGGCGTCGATATTCTCAGCCCTGGTGTCGTAAAAATTCTTAACGTCCGTGACCGCGAACACTTTTTTAAGACCCCTGTAATGGTCGCTATGCGGATGCGTCAGCACCACATGGTCTATCTTAGTGACGCCTTTCGCTTTCAAGAAATCATAAATCGGTTCGCCTGATGGGCCGCCGTCTATCAGAACATTGCCGCCCGAAGGCAGTTCAATATAAATTGCGTCGCCCTGTCCCACATTAATAATGTATGC
Source organism: uncultured Elusimicrobia bacterium (assembly GCA_903867985.1). Classification (GTDB taxonomy): domain Bacteria; phylum Elusimicrobiota; class Elusimicrobia; order Elusimicrobiales; family UBA9959; genus YA12-FULL-51-18. The sequence continues at coordinate 11,424 of CAIPTO010000081.1, forward strand.
GCTAAGTTGTGCCCGCAGATTCGAGGCGCTGAAGAGAAGGATTGTCAGAAGAGCTAGGCGGTTAAACATATTCCCTTTGCTGCCGACTTATCGTAGATCTCAGTACAGTATACCACATCTAGTGCCGAACTGTAGAATAGTATACTACATCTAGTGGTAAATTACAGCAGCACTGAAAACTTGCTTGTAAATCCAGTATATCCTAACCCATATTCCACAGTATCGAAAGGGCCAAAAGACCCAAATTCCGACTAACAAAAGGCCCACCCATTTAGAGCTGTTCAGGCAGTTCGTTTACACCTCCCCCTGCCCAAGAGCATATATTGCTTTAGCACAAATGATTTGAAAAAATTAAGGCACAGGTTACCCCTAACAGAACGCCAATTCTTGTCCCGGGATACCCTGTGCCTATGGAAACATATTACCAAAGAATTATGGACGCAAAAAAGCCCGACGCCTACAGGCTCAAAATAGTTACCTTCTGCCTGCGAAATGGCAGGAATATTTCCTTGACCGCCAGGACCTTCGCCGTTTCAAGGCCCACGGTCATTAAATGGGTCTGCCGTTATCAAAAGCACGGCTCGGACGGCCTTATAGCCAAGTCTAACGCGCCAAAACATGTCCCGCATAAAACTCCGGAACACATAGAAGAAATGATCATACGTCTGCGTCATCCCAAGAAAAGACTTAAGACCAAAATAGGCCCGGTAAAGATACGCTACTTCCTGAAAAAACGCCACGGGATATTTTCTTCCACCGGTGCTATCTACCGGATACTCAAGCAAAAGGGGCTTATAAAACCGAGGCGTAAAAAGTGGCAGAACAAACGGCAGATAGCCGCATACAGGGCGGCCTTAAAACCGCTGGATATACTTCAGACCGACGCAAAACATCTTATAGACCAGCCGACACTGTTTAAACATGTTAACGCCCGCATTTTCCCGGCATATCAGTTCACGAGCCGTTGCCCCAAATCCGGGCTTACCTTCATGACCTACGCCTATTCGCTTAACCAATACACAGCCGTAAGACATATAAGCCTGCTGCTTGCGCATATACGCAACTGGTGCCCGGATGCCAGGCCGGTCATACAGACCGATAATGGTCTTGAATTCATAGGAAACATAAATGCCAGAAAGGACAGCGCTTTTACGAGGGTTGTGGAAAGCTGGAAACTAAAGCACAACACCATACCGCCTGCCAGTCCCAAATTTAACGGGGCAGTTGAGCACTTTCACGGCAGGATAGAACCGGAATTTTATGAAGTCGAACGTTTTGAGAAGATCTGGGAGTTCTTGGGCAAGGCGTACAGTTATATGCTTTACTACAATTTCGAAAGGCCCAACATGAATCTTGCGGATAGGACACCATGGGAGGCTTTTTCAGATTGGAGCACGATCAAAGCCAGCCCAAGGCTGGCGGATTTCCCGCCAGTGGTTTTGGATCATATACCGCTTAAGTCGGAGGATTGCAGGCTTAAAAGTGTAAACGATCTGCCTGAGTACATCAATTTTCAATAAAAAACCAGGCGGCCGACGCGCCAGCAGCCTCTTGACCGGGGCGGCTCAAAACCTTACCATGGCCAGCGCGCCGGAAAAGTCCGGACCAAAAACTGGTATAAGATACGCGCTTTTTACTGAACACCCGTCAGATCTCCGCAAAACCGCGCGCCCTGTTACCGTTCCCAAAACCGCCCCCCAAAAAACATCTGAGGCCCAATGCTTGTCGGAATATATGCGCTGGATTGCCGTGGCTGACGCCGCTCCGTAGGCTGCTATGCCCACCCACGGAGAATCGTAACGCGCCGCAAAAACAGAAGCCACGGAAAAAGCGCTTGTGGTATGCCCCGAAGGAAAAGACGTATGCGCAGTCTTGAAAGTGAAGGGTCTGAAAGCGCGCTTGCCTTCTTCACCATATGGCCTGACTCTGCCGACAGAATATTTCACCACCGTTCCTATTGCGTTGGCCGCAATAAAGGATTCCGCAGCTGACATCGCCGTATATTTTAGCTGGTCGTTTTTAAACGCGTACCCCACGCCGGCAAAAGCACCCAGCATAGCCAGCTCATACCCGCCATTACCGATCTTCTCCGCCTGTCTGGCTATATCGTCCATGGAAGAGGTTTTATTATTATGGGCTATATGCCGTATTGGTCCGTCGAAAGAATAAATAATAGCTCCGGCCCCAAGAAGACTGCCGGCCAGATAAACAGCGCGGGTGTCGTCCGACAGGCGTGCCGGCGCCGACCGCATGTATTCTATATCCTTAACGGCGTTTGTGACGGGGTTGCCGTCATAGGTGAAAGAAACGGAGGGCAGGCACAGGATGATGGCCAACGAAAAAAACCGCGCATGTGAGATAGCCATGGAAGTATTATACTAATAAAAAAACCGGCCCCTGTTAGGGGGCCGATTAAAACTTCAATTGTGAAATTTTAGGGCTGGTTTACCAGCGATTTCCGCCGCCGCGATTACCGCCTGCGCCGCCGCCGCGATTACCGCCTGCGCCGCCGCGTCCGCCGCCGAAACCACCGCGGGAGCCGCCATCGCGGGCTTCCATCGGCCGTGCTTCATTGACGGTCAGCTTGCGGCCTTCCATGTCGGAGCCGTTAAGCTTCTCGATGGCTGCCATCGCTTCTTCGTCATTGGACATTTCCACGAAGCCGAAGCCC